>NZ_BEHC01000002.1:0-95370 GCF_003112495.1 Enterococcus sp. H57 | reverse complement strand
TATAACTGTTTCGAGGAATTAAAATCAGCCATCGATAGCTATATCTATTACTACAATAATGAACGGATAAAACAGAAATTAAACTGGCAAAGTCTCGTCCAATTTCGTAAAACAACCGTAACGGTTGTGTAAAAATATCATTTTAGAGCATGAAAAAAAGGAGTGGATTTCTCCACTCCAAAAAAGTCTAACTTTTGGGGGTCACTACAGTGTCACAGTCCTTTTTTTAGTAAAAGGATACATTTCTTCCTTGTATATTCCATGCGTGTTCGTGAGAAAGCATATATAATTTAATTAACAGATAGTTAGGGGGAGAAAAAATGATTTTTTCAATTACAATAAAACTGGTATTCGGGTTGATCGGTTTATTATTAGTGGTACGTTTGCTTGGGAAGAAATCCATGTCAGAAATCACACCGTTTGATTTAGTCTATACGCTTGTTTTAGGTGGGATCTTAGAAGAATCAACCTATGATGACAATGTCCATGTAGGGCATGTCCTATTTGCCATTGCGCTTTGGGCAGTAATGATTTATGGTATCGAACGTATCGTCCAAAGAAATGAAAAGGTCAATCGTTGGGTCAAAGGCGAGCCATCTGTTCTAATCAAAGACGGCGTCATCAACATGACAGAGTTGACAAATAACCATATCGAGATGGAGCAGTTGCGAGCAATCTTAAGACAGCAGGAATGCTTTTCTCTTGAAAATGCCAAACATGTTATCCTAGAGAATGCCGGTCAAATGAGTGTATTGAAAAAATCAGATGAAGACAAAGCTTTATCGATCCTGCTTGTAGATGAAGGGCAAATTCAGCATAAAGTGCTTCAGTCCAATCAATTGACTGAATCATGGCTTATGGAGAACTTGAAGAAAGAAGGCTATGCAGATGTAAAACAGCTGATTTATGTTGAATGGTCAGAAGAAAAAGGGCTCTACATACTAAATAAAGAAGACGTCATGCATGAATCTTACCGAATAGATGGATAGACAGAGGTTGTGAAATCAGCGCCTTGGATTGTTACTCAAAACTAAGCGACTTTTTCACAACCTCTGATATCTAATATACGTTGTTCCAGAAGTTGCTTCTTCGAAAAATAAGCCAAAATTCCACAAAAATTTAAGAAGCAATTTTCGAAAAATCCTTTCTTATTTTTTGAAGTTGATCACTTCTGTCACAACCTCTCATGTCACAAACCATTTTTTTGTTTCCTTTAACTCAATATACCGTACGTCTTCCCACAATATCGGCTGATGGTCAATCATAAAGTAATCTTCATAGGCTTCACCAATGAAGTGCCCTTCGACCTCATCCAAGAGTCTTCCAAATTCATCTTTTAAATTGAGCTGAATGATTACTGCTTTACGAGATAAAAAGGCTTCTGTCAGTATACTATCGATTTCTTGCAATGTCATTTGTTGTTTAGGAAGAGGCTGTTTGCGTGCTTCTTCTTCATTTTTTTTGATACCGTTGACTAGTTCTTCCATCGCAAAAGCAGTCCCCCATTTTAATCCAAATGGCCGATCTCGATACTCGTTATAGTCAATGAATTTTTTTGCTGTCCGTCTCATCTTTTCCACCTTCTAATCCACTCATACCACCTGCATGCCCGCCAACGAGAGAACTACGTGCGATGGCGCGTCCTCCTTGCAAGAGACTATGCGCATGGATGATTGATTGAAAGCCGTATTTTTTTCTAATCGTATCGACAACAAAATCAACTTTCGCTTCATTTATCTGCTTTTCAGGATCTTCAAAAAGGTTAAGCTGTAAACCTGTCGCGTATACGAGGTCGGAACAGTTCACGCCTACACGCCGAATATCCTGGTAGTGGTAATGCTGATGGAAAATGGTCAATAAAGCATCTGCTAGATCTCTGCTAGCATTTGTCGCTTCGATTTTCATTTGCTGGTGAAACCCGGTCTTGCCATTTGGATCAAGATAGCCTAAAGAGTATCCTACCCATAAGCTGACTACTTGTGTTTTTGCTGCAGATCGTCTCAAGCGAGTGCCGACTTGATCGGCCATTTCTTTGATAACGATCTCGATTTCTTCTCGTCTTGTATAATCTCTATCTAGGATTTGACTATTTCCGATACTTTTTGATTTTGGTGTATATTCTTGTCCCAAAAAACTTCGATCGATCCCCCAAGCATGGGCATAAAGCTGAGTACCGATGACCCCTAGCTTGCTTTTCAAGTGATAATAATCCGCGTGAGCTAAATCATAAACAGAATGTATACCCATTTGTTTCAGACGTTTTGCTGTTCGTTTGCCGATTCCCCAAAAGTCAGTGATATCTGAGATTTTCCATAACTTTTCTGGTACATCTTCATAACGCCATTCAGCAAACATTTGCTTTCCGTCTTTTGAGCCATTGTCTAAGGCTAGTTTAGCAAGTAGCGGGTTATCGCCAATTCCTATAGTCGTGTAGATTCCGGTCTGCTTAAACACATCTTTATGGATCAGTTTAGCCATGTCGTACGCATTTGTTTTACCAAAGAGTGCCATGCTATTTGTTACATCAAGGAAGCTTTCATCGACGGAATAGACATGATGGTTCGCTTCGTCTGCATATTTTTTATAGATAGAATTGATTTCTCTGTTCTTTTCCATATAATAGGCCATCCTTGGGGCAACAATATATAAATCACTTGGATAGGGGAAGGGAAGATCTCTGGCACGGCTGATATTGGTGATGCCGTAAGCTTTTTTTGCTGCAGGACTGGAAGCCAAGATTAATCCGCTACCCCGTGTTTCTGTCGAATCGGACGGATAGGACATGACTACTAATTTAGTTGTAAGGGGATCAAGATCCTTTTCAACGCACTCTACGGAGGCGTAAAAAGATTTGCAGTCAATACATAAAATATCTCTTGAAGGTTCTTTTTCATAAACAAATACCGGATTTTGATTCGCCCACATAACAATCACCTCTTCAACACAATTAGAACACATGTTCTCTTTCCGTGTCAATAAAAAACAGCAATTTTCAAATACGAGCAAAAGGCTCACATTTGGAAATTGCTGAGAGGTTATTTTTATCTATTTGTTTTTAGCTGAGATCGTTGATTTTTTTATCAAACATGAACAGCTTCTGGATCGATCTTTGTTGTCCCATTTCCAATGTGTGCAACATAAAATTCCGGAGCATAGCCGACAACTTTCATGTATTCATCATAGACATTGTTTTTGAAGGCAGGTATATTTTCTTCTTTGACAAGAGCAATCGCACAGCCACCAAATCCAGCTCCTGTCATTCGTGCACCTAAGACACCTTCTTGTTTTTGAGCAGCATCTACTAGTGTATCTAATTCGATCCCAGTTACTTCATAATCATAGCGAAGAGAGTGGTGAGAATCATTTAACAGTTGACCAAATGCTTCTAAGTTCCCAGCTTCTAATTCAGCTTTTGCCTTCAAAGTCCGCTGATTTTCAGAAACGGCATGGCGAGCTCTGCGTATCAATGTATCATCGCCGATTTGGTCAATAGTTGATTCAAATTCTTCTTCATCTAAGTCTCCTAAAGAAGAGATAGGCAAAGTTTTTTGCAAACGTGCCAAGGCTTCTTCGCATTCGCTGCGACGTTCATTGTATTTTGAATCTGCCAATTCCCGCCGCTTATTCGTATTCATGATGACGATTGCATAACCATCTAGTTTCACTGGGACCATTTCGTATTTCAGCGTATTTGTATCTAATAAGATTGCATGATCTAGCTCACCGAAGCCGATGGCAAACTGATCCATGATACCTGAATTGACACCGATGAATTCATTTTCTACTTTTTTACCTGTTTGGACTAGTTCCAAGCGATCTGTTTTTAAATCAAACAGATCTTCTAATACAACACCTACCAATAATTCTAATGAAGCGCTACTGGAAAGTCCTGCACCATTAGGGATTGTTCCTTCCACTAACAACTCAAACCCATGATCGATTGAGTGTCCAGCTTCTTTTAATTTAAGGACCATTCCTTTTACGTAATTTGCCCAGTTTGCTTTTTTATCATATTCTAGCTCATCTAAAGTAAAACTAATGACACCGATATCGTCAAAGTTTGTGGAATAAACTAATATTTTATTATCGTCTCGAGGTGCTGCTACACCTTGCGTTCCATAAGTGATGGAAGCGGGGAAGACATGGCCTCCATTGTAATCTGTGTGTTCACCAATCAAATTGATGCGTCCTGGTGAGAAGTATTGTGTAGTTTTTTTAGGTCCGAATGTTTCGGCAAATTTTGTGTTTAAGCTTCTTTTGATTTCCATGATGAGTTATTCCTTTCTTGTTTTGATTTTGAATTCTGTCACTGTTTCAAATACTGATCCGGCTTTTAAATGAATCGAACCAAATGCTGAGAAGCGCTCTGCACCTGGAGCTGTTTGAGTCTCAAATGTGATGCCACCATGATGTGCCAGTTTTCGGTTGCGCATTTCTGGTGTTTCTGTGCCGAAATTTGCAGTGAAAATAACCACACTAGAAGCATCTGTAGCAATATCTACTTGGATTCTTTTATCGGGGCTAGTCAAGCGAGCGGCTTCTTTATCCAAGCCGGTTTCTTTTAAGAAAAATGGATGATCGATTCCGTCAACAAGATTTTTTTGATCCAAATCACTAGCAAAAACGGACGCTAATTTTTTAGGTATTTGAAAATCGAAAGCACTTCCTGCAGCATTTTCTTTTACCCCTATAGGAATACTATCTGTTCGCAAAGGAGCATAAGCTTCGCTATTGAGCCAAAGCTCATGTTGATCGATTGACTGAGAAGCATCTCCCGACAAGTTGAAGTAAACATGATTTGTCGGATTGAATAAAGTATCTTGGTCACTGGTGCCGCGAGAGGTCACTCGCCAGATATTATCTTGTGTCAAAGTATAGCGGATTTCCACATCCATTGTACCTGGAAAACCATGTTCTCCGTCGGGACTTGTAGTAGTAAAAATGACAGAAGCTTCATTTTCGCCATTCAAAATGACATAAGACCATTTTTTTAATTCAAATCCAGGAGCACCACCATGCAGATTATGTCCAGTTTTTGGATCTATGGCTAATTGGTAAGTTTTTCCATTGAGAGAAAAGCGGCCATTTTCGATTCTCCCTGCGGTGCGACCGATAGAAGCACCGATATACGGATCTTTTTCGATATATTCTTCAGCGGTGTCAAATCCCAAAACTAATTCTCGATCATTTGATTTTAAACTGACGATTCTAGCACCTAAATCAGAGATAGAAAGTGCTAGCTTGTTTTTGTTCTCCAAGGTTATCAAGTGATAACCTTGGCCAAAATCTTTTTCTGTAATCTTCATTTTCAAGATCCTTTCTTAATGGGAAGGAACTACTGCATCGTGAAGTTCATCTTCCATTGTATCAGCTGGAGCCAATTTGTTTTCCAATTCCTCAACGATTTGTGCATGTTTTTTCTCTGTCAATGTAATCTTCCAAGCAAAAATAATAGCGGAGAAAATCATCAAAGCAGCAGGAGCATAGAATGCATAAGCTTTGAAAGTCGTTACGCCATGAGCAGTGATATCAGCAGCAGTAGCATTACCAGTCATCCCAGAAGCGATAGCGACAAACCCTACGATCCCGTTAGACAAAGCACCAGCGATTTTATCTAGTAAAGGGCGAATTGATAGAGTAACAGCTTCGTTACGGATACCATTTTTCCATTGACCATATTCAACAGAGTCTGTGATCGTCATCAAAGCGGATAAGAAAATTAATTGTTGAGGGAAGTAGAACAATACTAGCCCGATGATAACGATTGGCAAACTTGAACCTGCGATCGTAAAGAAAAAGTAAGAAGAAATCATCATTGCGATCCCTCCAAGGTAAACGTAGCGACGAGAGATGACGCGTGTAAGCATTGGGAATAGTGGAACAGCTACTAAACCAAGTAAGGCAGCAACTAGACCAACGATCCAAAATTCAGTTGGTTGGCCAAGTACATATTTGAAGAAGTAGAATAATACGGCAGTTGTTGCTACATTGGCAATCGCATAAGCGATATAAGCAAGGGCAAGCCACATCAACTGATCATTTTGAGCAACTGCTTTGAACACATCTTTGATCCCAGCTTTTTCATTTTGCTGACGGATCGCAGTATCGACTTCTTTTGTGCCCAAGGCAGTGATAATCGCAGTACCGCCTGAAATAACAGCAGCAATCACACCGAACCAGAACCAGCCTGAAGCGCCTTCAATATGTTTATGAGTAACAAGATAGGTAAAGAAAGTAACGATAGGGACAACGACTAGAGTAGTACCATTTGCACCTAGAGAAGAGCCGAAACGAGCAAACGTAGCAAATTTTTCACGTTCCTTTGTTTCCGTACTCAAAGCTGGAATCATTGACCAAAAAGCGATATCCTTAAATGAATAAAAACTATCCAATAAGATGAAAACGATTGCAAATAATATGATAAATAAAGTCGTATTATGAGTAGCTAAGCCAAAGAAATTGGTAAAGATTGCTACCAAGAGTACGGAACTAACAACGCCGCCGATAACTAACCATGGTTTGAATTTACCGTATTTTGTACGAGTATTATCGATGATGCCACCAATCAAAGGATCAAAAATAATTTCAACTAAGCGGATACCTACAACTAAGCTTGTAACTGTAGCAATCATTTTTGCATTCGTTGCCTTATCTGTTCCTGCGAACATCTGGCTTGTCACGAATACCATAAAATAAGTGCTTAATGTAACATAGAATGTGTCGTGTCCAAAAGCGCCTAAAGCGTAGGACACACGTTGGATCATTTTGCTTTTCATAATCTGTATTCCTCTCCTGTTCAATATATAATACTAAGTAAACCGGTTACAACGAATAACAAAGATCTTTTAATGACTTAAACTTAACAAGAAATCGCTTCCTTTTTAATATATTTCTGTGACTTTTATTTAACTTTTTGTTGCATTATACTAAAGGAGTAAGGAGGGATAGACGTGGAGCAATCGATTTTTTTAAAAAAGGAACATCAACAAGTAGAAAAAGAATTGTATTTTGATTTTTGTGGTTTCTCTAAAACGATGCCGTTTCATTCTTTTGGTCCTGCTATTCGCAATGATTACATCCTGCATGTCGTGATGGAAGGCAAAGGATCTTATCATGTGAAAAATCAACAATTCCAATTGAAAAAAGGTGATCTGTTCTTGATTCGTCCAGGAGACTCGACGTTTTACTTATCAGATGGAGAAGATCCGTGGATGTATTGCTGGCTTTCATTTGGTGGGAGTGCTGCAGAAGAAATCATTCGGCAGTCGCTTTTCAGAGAAGACCAATACACGATGGTCTCTTCTGACATACAAAAATATATCGACATTATTTTAGAATGCATGAAAGATACGGAAGAAACCTTGGAAAATGAATTACAGTTAACAGCATTAACCTACCGTTTTTTATCAGTCCTTTTAAAAGATGGCGGAAAGGTCAGCGGAGGTGTACAAAAGGTTCATTCCTCTTTAGCTGTTGAAACAGTCAAATACATCGAGGCACATTATGCTGAAAAATTGTCTGTTGAGGAAATCGCCCAGCATTTAGCGGTCAATCGGAGCCATTTGTCGCGAGTATTCAAAAATCATATGGGCACCAGTATCAAGGAATATTTGATCGGGGTACGGATCAATCGAGGGGCGTTTCTTCTTTCTCTGACGGATGAATCCGTGGAAAGTATTGCCTATCAAGTAGGGTTCAATAGTCTAGTCGTATTTAGCCGAATGTTCAAAAAGAGTACCGGAGAAACGGCTACGAACTATCGTAAACGTATGAAAAACGAAAATTTTAAGAATATTGCTTTGGATACCTTGAAAAAACAGTTGGAAAAACAAACCGCAGTTTCTTGGACAACCTGATTAGTCTGGTTAAAATGACAAGCATCGGCAAAAGAAACTTGTGGCGGTTATGCTACACTGTAAAGCGAAGACTAAAAAGGAGGAAAAGGGATGCGTACACTTATCATCATTAGCCATCCAACGATCGAAGAATCTTTAAATCAGCAATTTTTCAAAGAAGCTTCTGCTGGTTTACCAGCTACTTGGCATCATTTGGAATCAAGTTATCCAGACGGAAAAATAGATATAGAGACTGAACTACAGCTTTTGGCCCAGCATGATCGGATCATTTTCCAGTTTCCGTTTTACTGGTATAGTTCTCCTGCTCATTTAAAAATTTGGCAAGATAATGTCTTGGAACGAGCAGCACATGTATTAAAAGGGAAAGAACTAGGAATCGTATTGACAACAGGTGTGGCGGAAAAAGAATACCAAGCTGGAGGAAAAGAAGAATATACGATTTCCGAATTTTTGAGGCCGTATCAGCGAATCGCAAATAAATTCCATATGACCTATCTTCCGCCATTCGTTTTAGCACAATTTATGTATTTATCCCAGGAAAAACGTTGGGAGAAGCTAATTGCTTATCAGCAGTATCTCTCATTGGAAGGCAAACCATCGCTGACTCAGCGGATTGACTGGTTTATTCAAAGAGTACAGGAAAATCAGAAAATGCAGGAAGAAGAATCTGAAAAACAAGCATATATCGTAGAAGCACTGACTGAGGCAAAAGAGCAGATCGAAGACTTGACCTTTACACTGCAAGAAATGAAAGGAACTTCATTATGACAAATGATTGGCTGATCCAACAATTAGATGAATTAAGCGAAAAATCAGAATATCAAGACCGTGCGCTCTTATATGAAATAAAGAAACTGATGGCTGAGATAGACGAACGAACAATGCAGCTGCAAGGAGAAATCGACGGACAATCTTGGAATCATCTCAACTGGTGAAATTTTCTTATAAATAACAAAGATAAAAATGTGCACAGCGGCAATTATTTGCTACAATAAGAATATGAAGCGTTTGATAACGCTATTATACATAAAAATTGGTGGTGAAAAAAATGTATGATGAAAATGAGTGGGGAGAAAGTGTTCGGATGACCCGAAGAAGACAGCAAAAACAGGCAGCTCGTAAGCGGATGATCATGATTGGGGCAGCAGTTGCCGTGTTTTTGATCATAGCAGGAGGAGTTGCGGGTCTATATTTTCATGGAAAAAATTCGTCAGAAGCGAAAAGTACGACCATAACGGAAACCACGACAAAGAAAACAGAGACGAAACAAACAAGTGAGTCATCAACTAAAACAAAAGAGACACAAACTTCTGAAGAAAAAACAGCAAATGGTTTGCCAGAGCAACTTCAAGCAATCGTAAAAGATTATTCGAAAAAGATCGAAGAAAAGACGCCTGCATTGATTGAAGAATACCAGACAGAAATTCAGGGAAATCAAGAGGGCATAGCTGGTTTATCAGCAGTTGCTAACCAAAAAGCACGTGAGCTTCAAGCAATCTCCGACGAAGGGATCAGAAAATTACGTGCAGCGTATCAGGCAGCAGAAAATAAAGACGGTGTAGACTTAGATACTTTGATCAATCAATTATCGGCTAATTATACGAATCATGTAGCTAAGATTTCCGATATTTATTTGCAGACTAGCGCCTCTCTTCAAGCAGAGTCAACAAGCACACAAGACACAACATCTTCTGATTCTGAGACGGCAGAGTCGGTAGAAGCTTCTGAAATGCAAGCTCGAACAACACAAGACACAACAGATCCCTCTGAAACTAATACCAACAGCGCGACTTCACAGGCTGCGACAACCGTAGTTTTGGAAGGAGAAGGTCCAAATCAAATAGCCGAACGAACTGGCGTACCAGTAGAAACAATCTTGTCGCTGAATGGGATGAGCATGGAGAATTATTTCCTGACTCCCGGTGAGACGCTAAAATTGAATTGATAAAAGCAATAAAAAAGAACGAAGCTTCCACTAAGGTGAAGCTTCGTTCTTTTTTTATTTTCCGGTTCTTTTTTCGCGTACAAAGTAATGGATCGTCATGTAAAGCAAGAAAACGAGTCCAATAATCAATGAGATTCTCGTTTCAGGATTGATAAACATGAAAATCAATACGATAGCTAAAAAAGCAAGTGTCACATAATTCGTATAAGGAGATAGTGGCATTTTAAAAGGATGATCATGCATTTTATCTGCATGCTTCTTTTTGAAGCGAATCTCGCTGATCAAAATCACTACCCAAGGAACCATACCAGGCAAAATACTTGAGCTGTATACGAAAACGAAAATATTTTCTGACTGGTTGATGAACATTGGTAGAAGATAATTTAAGATCAGACCAATTAAGATTCCACCTGAGATTGCTACGACAGGATAAAAAGGCGCGCCGTGACGAGAAAGTTTCAGAAATTTTTTAGACATCTTTCCATTCATGGCAAGTGTATAGACCATACGACTTGCGCTGAAAATCCCTGAATTGCAACCTGATAATGCCGCTGTAATCACGACAAAATTAATCAGTCCTGCAGCAAATGTAATGCCGACTTTAGAAAAAGTTTGTACAAAAGGTGAACCAATCTCACTCAATTGATTCCACGGATAGACACTCACAATGATAAAAATAGCACCAATATAAAAAATCAAGATTCGACCGATAGTGGACTGGACAGCTTCAATGATCGTCTTTTTAGGATTCTCTGCTTCACCAGCAGTCATTCCAATCAGTTCGATTCCTTGATAGGAAGCAACAACGATCGATAATGCAAAGAAAAATCCTTTGACGCCTCCAGTGAAGAATCCACCATTTTTCCAAAGATTTGAAATCCCTACTGCCTGACCATGATTACCAAATCCAAATAAGATTACCCCAAGACCTGCAATGATCATCAAAATGATCGTTATGACTTTGATGATCGAAAACCAAAATTCTAATTCGCCAAACGCCTTGACAGAAATAAGATTTGCCAGCATAAGAAACAAGACGACAATGATCCCGGGAATAATTGCCGGCAAATCAGGCCACCAATAATTCATATAAGATCCTACAGCAATCACTTCACTTATTCCTACGACAATATATTGAAAAATATTACTCCAAGCGGTCAAGTAGCCAGCCACAGGATGGATGTACTCGCTCGCGTAATTTGCAAAAGAACCAGTCGAAGGATCAACGTAAAGCATTTCGCCTAAAGCACGCATAATCAAATACAAAAAGAATCCTGCAATCGCATAGGCTCCCATCACTGAGGGCCCTGTCCAGCGTATGGTTGAGGAGGCACCCATAAACAGACCGACACCGATCGTTCCACCTAGTGCGATCATTTGGATATGACGGGCACTAAGACTTCGAGTTAACTTTTCTTCTTCCATACAAAAACTCCTTTCGTTGTTGAGTCAACAAGAAAAAATAATCAAACGTTTCAACACATGTTTTTCATTATTAGGTTAGCCTTATTGAACTCTTGATGTGATTCTACAGAAAATTTTCATAAAATGCGAGGAAAATTCGAAAAAAACTTTTTCATCATTCTACTTGAAAATGCTTTCCATTTTAGTTAAACTATATTTAAATAAAAAGTTAGGTAAACCTAAAAAGGAGTGTAAGATTTGGAACGTACGGCCATTGTAATTCAAGACCTTTCAGCCGCTTATCAAGGGAAAACTGTTTTGAAAACTATCAACTTGACGATAAATCCACAAAAAATTACCGGTATTATCGGACCAAACGGTGCAGGAAAATCAACATTTATGAAATCTTTGCTAGAGTTGATACCAGCTACTACTGGTAAAGTCACCTTTTCTGGACAGCCGGTAAACTCAGTCCGTAAAAAAATAGCCTACGTGGAACAGCGAAGTGAATTGGATCTTTCCTTTCCAATTGATGTATTAGGCGTTGTACTTTTAGGAACATATCCATCTTTACGAATTGGACAAAGACCTGGGAAAAAAGAAAAAGAACGTGCAAGACAAGCTTTGAAAAAAGTAGGGATGGAAGAATATGCCAAAAGACAGATCAGCGAACTATCGGGTGGACAGCTTCAGAGAGTTTTTATTGCAAGAGCTCTAGCCCAAGGAGCAGAATGGATCTTTTTAGATGAACCATTCGTAGGGATTGATGCGTTAAGTGAACGAAAGATCTTTGACATCTTGCAGGAATTGAAGAATTCAGGAAAAACGATTTTGATCGTCCATCATGATCTTCATAAAGTAGAAGAATATTTCGATGAGGTTATTCTTTTAAATAAACAGCTGATTGCTTCCGGTCCAGTACAAGAAGTCTTTACATCGAAGAACCTTCAATTGGCCTATGGTGAGATCATCAGACATTTAGTAAAAGGAGGAGAGAAAAAATGATCCAATCCTTTATTGATGGATTAATGAATTATCAATTCCTGCAATACGCTTTGGTCACTTCCATGCTTGTAGGACTTGCTTCTGGAGTCATCGGTTCTTTTATTATTTTACGAGGGATGTCTTTGATGGGAGACGCTATCTCTCACGCAGTTCTTCCAGGTGTAGCCATTTCTTATATGTTTGGTTTTAGTTACATCTTTGGAGCCACTGCTTTTGGGATGCTAACAGCAGCAGTGATTGGTTTCGTGACTCAGCGGAGCCGATTGAAAAATGATACAGCGATTGGAATTGTCTTTAGCTCCTTTTTTGCATTAGGGATTATCTTGATTTCATATGCCCAGAGTGCGACAGATTTGTATCATATTTTATTTGGGAATGTCTTAGCTGTTAGGGAAAGCGATTTGTTGCTGACAGCACTCGTTAGTGGAATCGTCTTGATATTTGTCTTTTTCTTTTATAAAGAATTGAAGATCACATCATTCGATCCGACAATGGCAAAAGCTTATGGGCTGAACACATCGCTGATCCATTATCTTTTGATGTTCTTTTTGACATTAGTGGCTGTAGTCAGTTTACAGACAGTAGGAACAATCTTGGTGATTGCCATGTTGATCACACCAGCCGCCACGGCTTACTTGCTAACGAACCATTTACTGAAAATGATCATTACAGCTGCAGGAATCGGTATGCTAAGTGCAGTTGTCGGTGTGTTTTTCAGTTATAGTTACAATTGGCCATCAGGAGCTACGATCGTGTTAGCATGTACCGCATTTTTTATCCTTGCTTTTTTATTTTCTCCAACAAAAGGAATTTTATTTCAGAAAGGAAGCAGATAGATGAAAACAAAAAAATCACTCTTTTTAATCTTGGCAGTTAGTTTCTTGGTATTAGCCGGTTGCGGAAAGCAGGCTTCTGACCAAGCGGATGAAGGAAGTAAAGAAAAGTTGTCAGTCGTGGCTACCAATTCGATCTTGGCGGACATGGCAAAAGAGGTCGGAACAGATCAAATAGATATCCACAGTATCGTACCAGTCGGAACAGATCCGCATGAATATGAAGTACTACCAGAAGACATCAAAAAGGCAAGCGATGCGGATGTTATTTTATACAACGGTTTGAATCTTGAAACAGGTAACAGCTGGTTCGATAACTTGATGGAAACGGCTAAAAAAGAAGAAGGAAAAGATTATTTTGCAGTTAGCAAAAATGTAGAACCTCTTTATTTAACTAGCGGTGAAGAACATACAAAAGCAGATCCCCATGCTTGGCTAGACCTATCTAACGGAATAAAATATGTGGAGGAAATCGCACGTATATTCTCTGAAAAAGATGCAGAAAATGCGACACTCTATAAAAAAAATGCAGAAGCATATGTGGAAAAACTAAAAGAATTAGATACACAAGCGAAGGAAAGTTTTGCTTCTATCGAAGAGAACAAAAAATTATTAGTAACAAGTGAAGGGGCATTCAAGTATTTTTCACGAGCATATGATTTGCCAGCAGCTTATATATGGGAGATCAATACAGAAAGTCAAGGTACGCCTGATCAAATGAAAGCGATCATTGATCAGATAAGAGCAAAAGAAGTACCGGTTTTATTCGTGGAAACCAGTGTAGACTCAAGAAGCATGGAACGGGTAGCAAAAGAAACGGGTTTGAAAATTTATGATAAACTGTTCACTGATTCCATAGCAAAAGAAGGAGAACAAGGAGATTCTTACTATCAGATGATGAAATGGAATATTGAAACGATCCATGAAGGTTTGTCACAAATAAAAGAAAGCTGAAAAGTGCAAGGTCTAGCTTGAGGAGCAGGCCTTGCATTTTTTATAAGAGATATGAAAAAAATTATGCTGTTTTTCGGCGTACAGATACCTTTTTTGAAGAAATTCCGTTATAGTTAGAGTAAGGAAGGAAGGTGTGGCTATGAATTTTACACGTAAAGATAAATATACGATTAAAGAAGAAGTCTTTCGATTGATCAGCCAGCAGGAAAATACCGACAAGGATCAAGACCTTCAATTTCTTGAAGCAGAATTAGCTAAATTATTCATAGCAAATCAAAATGAGACAACAGAACCAGATGAAGAGCTGTACATAGGCAAATGGTTGTTTGATGAATTTCAGCCTTTAGATGAAAATACCGGTATCGGTTATTTTGTGTTCCTTTCTCCAGTCGGCTTCACACCTGGCGTATTAGTTAAACAAAACGACGAAATAACCGTCAAAGCATGGCCTGCATTATTTTCAGTCATCAAAGCAGAAGGAGTAATCAAAAAGATCCAGTCGGCCTATTATAAAAGTCAATTTATTGCCAACAGCAAATTAATGAATATGTTTTATAATCGTCTAGTAGAAATTGCCAGGCCTGGGAAAATCCCGCAAACATTCACGTACACACAGCAAAAAAATCTCTATGAAGAAGTATTGTATTCCCGCGATCTGTCTGAGTTTTCGCCATGGGAAGAGGTAAGGCTCCATGAACTGTTAAGTACAAAACCAGTTTCATTGAATTTTTTTAATGCATTAGATAACAAAAGAAAATTAATTTCAACAAATTATTGGGAAGTATTTGCTGCAAGAAAAAAATGGATGGAAGAAAAGAAGATTGCCGATCAGCAGATCCAGTTTGTCCAGCTGAAAAAAGAAAAACTATATTATGGGTTATACAGCCGTTAACAGCAAGCGAGGAAGACCATGACATTAAAAGAAGAAATCATACAAGAAAGCAAACGATTAGGAATTGACAAAATCGGGTTCACCACGGCGGAACCTTTTGATTCATTAAAAGAATCGTTGGAAGAACAAAAAGCAGCTGGCCATACTTCTGGCTTTGAACATCCAAATATCGATGAGCGTCTTTATCCAGAAATGACATTTGATCAGCCGAAATCGATCATTTCCATTGCACTTGCGTATCCTACTAGGATCCATGAAGAAGTGCCTAGGGATGAAAAACGCGGGCAGTTTGCTCGTGCTTCTTGGGGGATCGATTACCATGATATACTCAGAGACCGTTTGAACCGATTGATCGAATTCATCCAAACAAGAGCAGAAAAATGGCAAAAAGAAGAGGAATGGCGTCTAGCTCCGCAAGTAGATACTGGAGAACTGATCGATGTCGCTGTAGCACAGCGAGCTGGTTTAGGATTTATTGGACGAAACGGATTGTTGATCACTGAAGAGTTCGGTTCATTTGTCTATCTTGGTGAGATCGTTACTAATATTGTATTTGAGCCTGATAAACCAGGAGAATTTGGTTGCGGTGACTGTATGCGCTGCGTGACTGCTTGTCCGACAAAAGCATTGCTTGGTGACGGAAGAATGAATGCCCAGCGATGTTTGTCTTATCAAACTCAGACAAAAGGGATGATGCCGGAAGAATATCGTAAAAAAATGCGAAATGTCATTTATGGATGTGATATCTGCCAGTTAGTCTGCCCTTACAATCAAGGAAAAGATTTTCATTTTCATGAAGAGATGGAACCAAAAGTAGACGAAGTATATCCAAAATTAAAGCCAATGCTTTCGATGTCTAATAAAGACTTCAAACAGCAATTTGGGCATTTAGCTGGTTCATGGCGTGGGAAGAAACCTTTGCAGAGAAACGCATTGATTGCTTTAGCTAATCTAGGTGATCGAACGGCATTGCCTGAGATTTCAGAATGTTTAACAGATGTCCGCCCTGTCATCAGAGGAACAGCAGCTTGGGCTATTGGACGTCTAGGAACAAAAGAACCGGAAAAATGGCTTGATGTATTAGATGAAATATTAGCTAAAGAAACAGAAGAAGTCGTTATAAACGAATTGGAACATGCCCAGAAATTATTGCGGAGAAAGTTAAAATAAAAAAATAGTTAACATTATTCAAAGTTTTTGTCCAGTAATTGTTGTAACAATTACTGGTTTTTTTGTATTTTTTACATTTTTTTAAGAGAATTTGATAAAAATCAAAAATTTTTTTGCTTTTTTTTTATGGATTATTGCAGTAAATGTTACAGAATCTGCGTTTTTCATTCAAAAATAAAAAAACATAGAAAAACGATTACTTTGCTTATACAACAAGGATTTTATGGTTTTGTATCAAAAAAATATTTGTTTAAATGTTACAAATATTAAATAATTCGTCATTTTGTCATTAAATGTCATGATTCTTTTACCTATGAAATATTTCTAAATGATAAAGTTAATAGCGTCGAAAGAATAAAAAACGGAGAAAAAAAGGAGTTTAATATGAATTCATTTAAGAAAATTGTTTTAGGTACAACTTTTGCTGCTGGTGCTACTGCAATGTTTGTAGGAACTACAAATGCTCACGCTGATGAAGTTTATACAGTAAAATCAGGTGATTCATTATCTAAGATCTCACAAAAATTTGCAGGAGACAACTCAATGATCGATGCAATTGCTGAAAAAAATTCGATCGCAAACATCAACCGCATTTATGTTGGTGAACAATTAACAATCCCAACTTCAAATGATTCTTCAGCAACAACAGAAAACAAAACAACAGAAAATACAGCATCTACAACTGAAACAGCAACGCAAGAACATACATACGTTGCACCTGTTGAAACAGTTGAAGTAGCTCCTGCTGCCCCAGTTGCTGCAACAGCGCCAACTTCAAGCTCTGCAAAAGAATGGATCGCACAAAAAGAATCAGGCGGTTCATACACAGCTACTAACGGACGTTACATCGGCCGTTATCAATTAGATGCTTCATACTTAAACGGCGACTATTCAGCTGCCAATCAAGAACGTGTAGCAGAACAATATGTAACATCTCGTTATGGTTCATGGGATGCTGCTAAAACATTCTGGTTAGCAAACGGCTGGTACTAAGCCGATAAAAGGAAAATGATGAAACCGAGAAACTTGTTTATTCAAGTTCTCGGTTTTTTTGTGTGAAAAATAACTCGTTTGCTTCCCACAGCGCAGCAGTACAAATAAAAACTCGAATAATGTATAATAAAGAAAACGTTTTTTTGTTTAGGGAATGAGGAGGAGCCATGAGTACAAAAGAGAGTCTCGAATTAAACGAAATCACAAGTGGAAATCCACTGTTATCCAGTATTCGATCGATTGTAGAAACGACATTTTACGGTAATAATGTTCATGAAGTTTTTGACAGGAAGACAGCTTATCAACTAGCAAAAGGGAGTCCAGGAACGATCATCACAGATTTAACAATCTCACATGCTGAAGAACTAGATTTACCAGCTGATGTCAGGACACTAGTATTCAATGATGGAAGCATTGTGGGAAGAACAGCAAGTGCTCGGCGGATCTTTGAGGACTTAGACAAGGAACAAAGCAAATACGAGAAAATTTTAAGAGAAGCTGTGTATCAAAGTCGCAAACGCCAGTTTTACCATACAAAAGTAATCGTTGGCCTATCTGAAGAATTTTCTGTGCAAAGTCATTTGCTGATTCCAGAAGGATTTGAGAACAATTTGTATTCTTATTTGCTGAATTTTCAGCCAGCGAATTCGAAGATCTTAAAGACTTATCAAAAGTCTGTTTCCTTTGATGAGGGAGATCTTTATATCTTTTGTGATCCCGAGTGGACACATGAAACATTTCCCAATGGACTCATTTTGTTTGATGCTCTCCATAATACAGCGGCTGTGCTAGGATTACGTTACTTTGGAGAATTAAAAAAAGCGACTTTGACGCTTGCTTGGGCATTGGGAAATCGCAATGGTTTTATTGCCTGCCACGGTGGGATGAAACAATATGCTAGTAATGACCAGACCTATACGATGGCTGTATTTGGGTTGTCCGGTTCTGGAAAATCAACGATTACCTTAGCAAAACATACGGAAGGTCACTCTGTTTCGATCTTGCATGACGATGCTTTCGTTATTTCTCGAAAAAATGGTTTTGCTACTGCCTTGGAACCTTCCTACTTTGATAAAACACAAGACTATCCGTCTGATGATCCGGCCATTTCTTCTTTCCTTACTTGTCAGAATGTGGGCGTGACATGTACAAGTAAAGGAGAAAAAGTCCTAGTAACAGGAGATATACGAAACGGAAATGGGCGGACAGTCAAATCACGTTATGCGACACCCGACCGAGTCGATCATCTTAGCGAAAAGATCGATGCTGTTTTTTGGATCATGAAAGATGATTCACTTCCGCCAATTATCAAGATCAATGACCCGGTTTTAGCAGCGTCTTTTGGTGCAACATTAGCAACAAAACGATCAGACGCGGAAAATATCACTACAAAAAGACAGCTAGATGAGCTAGTCATTGAACCATTTGCTAATCCTTTCCGTGTCTATCCTCTTAGGGAAGACTATCAAGCTTTTCGAGAGTTGTTTTTGAAACAGCAAACAGCCTGCTATGTCCTGAATACTGGATATTTCGATGATAAAAAAATCAAACCTGAAACGACATTGTCAATCGTTGAAAGAATCGTGCAACAAACGGCAGAATTCAAGTCGTTTGGTCCATTTGAAGACATCCACTATTTACCTATACCAGATTTTCCTGTTTCTTTTGAGGATACGTCCTATAAAAATCTGGTGAAACAACGACTTGATATTCGTTTACGATTCATTGAAGCTCAGATAGGAAAAGATCTCTTGCCAGATGAAGCAAAAGAAAGTTTGGAGAATTTGATTCAGAAATTGAACTAAAATAACAGCTTTTTCAAGAAGTAATCCATGCGCAATATCGCTCGGGATCCTTACTTGAAAAAGCTGTTTTTCTATGATGGATTTTTCGTAATATAGGTGGAGATGTCCTTTTGATAATCTTCCGTAGGCCAATGACCAGTATTTAAGAAGTTGGCTAATAGATAGCCGATATAAGGACCTGTGGTCAAGCCAGAAGAGCCTAGACCGCTAGCAGCCAGTAAGCTTGGATCATCTGGCAGTACGCCGAAAAATGGGGAAAAATCTGACGTATAAGCACGGGTACCTACACGGAACTCGTATGGCCAGTTTTTTATCTGATCTGGATCAGTCAAGAACTGTTCTGTACTCTTAGTCAATCCCTTATAAGCTTCGCTAGTAGGAGCCAAATCCCAGCCTTGATCGTTTTCATGGGTAGCACCTAAAAGGATCTTTCCATCCATGAAAGGAATGAAATCAGCTTCTCCGTCAAGCATAGCAACAGGCCAGTCTTGACTCATCTTATAAGATGTCTGAAATGCTAAGAGCTGCCCTTTTTGCGGACGTATATCTGCAGCATAGCCTAATTCTTGTAATAAAGGCTTAAGTGCCGGGCCAGGTGTCAAAATTACACGATCAGCTGTGTATTCTCCAAACGGTCCCTTGATGAGCCAAGAATCACTCTTCTTATGCAAAGTGACTTTTGCCTGGATCTGCTCCATTTGTTTTTGTGCTAAACGCTGACCAAGATGTTCTAAATATGCTTTTCCATCCAGACGACCACCACCACTGATACGCAGTGAAACTGCTGGTTTCAATAACGGAAGTGCTTGAGATGTTTGTTCAGGTGAAAGCCATTCGATGTTTCCAATTTCTGGCGCTTCTTCTTTTCGTTTCTCGGCAAGAACAGCCAATTCAGCTAAATCTTTTTCAGGTCGAAGCAAAAGTGTCCCTGATTGTGCGTAAATCGTTTGATCAAGTTGGAAATCTTTTATAAGTTTAGGGAAAAAAGCAGCGCCGTCTTTAGCCAGACGATACCATTGTTTGTTTCTGCGTTTCGACAACCAAGGGGAGATAATCCCAGCGCTAGCTTTAGTTGCCTGTCCTGTCCCTTCATCAAATAAAGCAACATTGAATTTTGATGTATCTAAGTAACTGGCTAGGGTCATACCAATGATCCCGCCACCGATAATGGCAATTTTTTCCATAAAAAAGCCTCCTTTTACAAACAACCATTTTCACACAAAAAAACGGCAGATGCAACACCTACCGTATATGGAATCTACGCTTTTTTAGCAAAGAACAGATAATAGGCGAATCGAGCAAAGCTTACGAGAAGCAACAGCAACAAGACGCCTAATGCTGCTTTTGATCCTAATGTAGTAGACACTTCATAGTTATGGGAAGTATGATGCTGGACGTAATTGATAATGACCGCTACTAATGAAGTAGCCACAGCGCCAGAAAACTGCTGCAAGGTATTGAACATTGCGTTCCCGTCTCCTTGTAGTTTTTCATTCAGTGCATTCATTCCGGTGGTCATCATATTGCTGTAAGATAATCCGATACCGATCATATAAAACACATGACAAGCAATCAATACACCCACTGAAGCGTGTCCTATGAGTAGGAATAATGCTAGCCAACCAATCAAAGAAAGAATCAGCCCAGCAAAAATTGGCTTCTTCGGACCATATTGATCCAGCATTTTCCCGGAAAAAGGAGAAAGCAAAGCACCAACCGCTGCGCCGGGAAGCATCGCTAATCCAGCGACAAAAGGACTACTTCCTTGAACGATCTGAAGGAAATTCGGCAAGACAAAAGATACACCAAGTAATAAAAACTGATAAACTAAGAAGCCAATCAAAAACAAGCGGAATGTTTTATTTGAAAGAATAGACAGTCGGATCAGCGGATGCTCCACTTTTTTACTTCGATAGTAAAAAAGGAACCAGCCAATACCGCCGATGATTAAAGCAATCCAGCTGGAAACTGTTCCCAACGTACTCAAAAATGTTAGACTTCCACTAAACAAAAGACAAATTCCTAAAACGCTTATCCAATCCAAATAACCACTTTTTTGTACTGCCATCTCGGGAATAGCAAACCAGCCGATAATCAAAGAAAGAATCAAAACGGGCACAAGAAACAGGAAGATATGATTCCATGTAAAATGTGAAGTCATAATGCCTCCATAAGTGGGACCAATTGCTGGAGCAATGGCCGTTGTCAAAGTACCGACACCCATCATCGCGCCTCGTCGATTGAGGGGGGCAAATGTCAAGATAATATGGAACATCAACGGAAGAGCGATACCTGTCGCTGCACCTTGGAGCAATCGACCAAACAATAGGACCATGAAGGTAGGAGAGAAGAAATCGATCATTATACCTGCCAAGAAAAGCAGATTTGAAGCTAAAAAGAGTTTTTTGAGACTAAAATTGCGATTCAAATAAGTAGACAGCGGAACAATGATCGAAATCATCAAAAGATAAATCGTTGTTACCCATTGGACTTGTGCAGTCGTTAAATCAAACTGTCTGATAAGAGTTGGGAAAGTTACATTCATGGCCGTCTCGATCAATACGCCCGCAAAAGACATCATCCCTGTTGCAATTACTGCAGGTACTAAAAGCAGCTGTTTTTGTTTTGTCATTTACATCACCTCTAAAAAATTTCGTAAAAAAAGAGAGTGATTTCTATTATAAAAATAGAAACCGCCTCTCTCTCGACACGCCGAAACGTGTTATCTGTACGATTTATTTACTTCACTTATTCTAGCACAAACTGAAAAATAGTGTCAACACGATTAGCCAAGTCACTCAAAAAGAGGTATGATAATAAATAACTAAATGGAATTTCGCGGAGGAAGAAAAATGGAAAAAATTGAATGGCGTAAAGACAAGAGCTATAGTATGAAAAAAAGCCCGCAAATACTAGAGGTTCCTAAAAAACCATTCTTTAGCATCAGAGGGATCGGCGACCCGAATCAGGAAGACTTTAAACGAAGAGTAGCCTGTCTATATGCAGTCAGCTATGCAATACGCATGTCGCCTAAAAAAATTGGCTGATTCCTGATTATCAGATGTATACTGTCTATCCACTGGAAGGACAATGGGGACTGCAAGAAAAGTATTTGCATGAACCAGTGATGAAAAAAGAACATTTTTCTTATCAATTGATGATCCGACAGCCTGACTTTGTTACAGAAGCGATAGCACAAGAAGCCATTCAGCGTTCTAGCAAACTTCCGGAAGACTTGAAAGAACAAGTAGTATTCAAAAAGATGGAAGAAGGTCTTTGTGCCCAAATCTTACACGTCGGGCCCTATGACGAAGAACCAGCAACGTTTGAGAAATTAGAAGCATTCATCGCAAAAGAAGGCTATGAAAGAGCTTCTAAAGAACACAAAGAGATTTACATCAGCGATCCAAGAAAATCAGCACCTGAAAAAATGAAGACGATTTTGCGTGTTAAAATAGAAAAAGGTTAGCAACCTGAATGAAAACAAAAAATAAAAGTAAAAAATACCAAAATATGAAGAAATATTACTTATCTTTTGCTATAATCAACATTGAGAGGTGTCTAATATGAAAAAGAAACAGCGACAAGCACTGATCCGCCAGATCATTACAGAACAACCTATTGGGACACAGGAAGAGCTGCTTGCGCGGCTGCATGAAGCAGGCGCCGATGTGACTCAAGCAACGATTTCTCGAGACATTCGAGAAATGAAGTTAGTAAAAAGTCAAAATGAAAACAAAATAGTACGCTATACATTATTTAACCAGCCATCTGTTTCTTTAAATGAAGAACGTTTGCGTACAGCAATTAGACGCGAGGTTTTGCGTATCCAGTCTGTTCAGTTCATGGTCATCGTATTGACTGAACGAAATGGTGCCGATGTGGTAACGAATTGGCTAGATGAAGTGGCTTACCCTGAAGTTGTCGGAACGATGGCCGGTGTAGATACATTCATTATTATTTGCCGCTCAGAAGAAGAAGCACAGCGATTTGCAGAAAAGCTGGAAAAAATGAGGGAATAAATGAGGAGGACTTTTATATGAAAGATATGAAAGCGCTGCAAAATGGATCGGATATTCGAGGAATCGCATTACCAGTTGAAGGATATGAAGTAAACTTGACGACAGACATGGTAAAAAAGATCGGCTGGGGACTAGCAAACTGGATAAAGAAAAAGAAGAAATCAACCGATCCAAATAAAAAATGGACGATTGGGATTGGTCATGACAGTAGGATAAGCGGACCAGCACTGAAAGAGGCGTTGATCCAAAGTCTGAAAGAACAAGGGATACATGTCATCGATTTCGAATTAGCTACTACGCCTGCTATGTTTATGTCCACTCAATTTGAACAGTTCTCGTGCGATGCTGCGGTTATGCTGACTGCTAGCCATCTTCCCTATTATTATAATGGAATAAAATTCTTTACCTCAGAAGGAGGAGCAGAAAAAGAAGATATTGCTTTTATCCTATCACAGCAGCAAAAAATAAAAAGCGAACAAACTGGAAGCGTAGAAAAAGCAGACCTTTTGACACCTTATGCGCAAGATTTAGTCACAAAAATTAAAAAGGGGATTGGAACACTAGAAAGCAAACCACTAAATGGTTGGAAAATCATTGTTGATGCCGGAAATGGTGCTGGTGGATTCTTTGCTGAAAAAGTATTGAATAGCTTAGGTGCGGATTCAACAGGTTCCCAATTTTTGGAACCAGATGGCCGATTTCCTAATCATATCCCAAATCCTGATAATAAAGAAGCGATGGAAAGTATCAAGCAGGCTGTTTTAGCAAATGAAGCAGATCTTGGGATCATTTTCGATACAGATGTGGATCGTTCTGCAGTTGTCAGTGCTTCTGGAACAGTGATCAATCGAAATAATTTGATCGCAGTATTAAGTACAATCGTATTAAAAGAGCATCCAGGAACAAGAATCGTGACGAATTCCCCTACTTCTTCTCATCTACAAAGATTCATTGAAGAAAAAGGAGGCATCCAAGTTCGTTATATTTCCGGCTATCGAAATGTAATCAATAAAGCATTAGAACTTAACCGTCTTGGGAAAGATACACAGCTAGCCATCGAAACAAGCGGACACGCTGCATTCAAGGAAAATTATTTTCTGGATGATGGTGCATATGTCATCGCAAAGATCCTGATGCTTTTGCCAGAATTAAAAAGAAAAGGTATCACATTAGATGAACAAATCAAAGAGTTGAAACAGCCCGTAGAAGTACAAGAAATCCGACTAAAATTGTTCAGCGATGAACCACGCGAACAAGGAAACAAGATATTAGAAGAAATGAAGCGACTGTTGGAAGAAGAAAAAGGGATGAACTTCGACCCGGAAAATGAAGAAGGTATTCGGTATGATCTAGAAGAGCCATACGGAAACGGCTGGTTTTTGATCCGTTTAAGCTTACATGAGCCGTTACTAGTATTACAGATAGAAAATGATGAATTCGGAAAGAACAAGTTGGCGTTAGTAAAATTAGCAAAATTATTCGGACATTTTTCTGATCTTGAATCATTAACAGCAGAATAAACCAGTCTTTTTGAAAGGCTAGTTGCTTGGACGGCAAAAAAAGTGGTATGGTTAAATCGAATGCTGGTAGGGAGACCAGCAAAAGGAGGAAAAAATGGTAACGAATATGGTTATTTTTTTAACAGTATTGGTTTATGGGGTCAACTTTCTGGTATATATGTATCTTAAAATCAATCATATAAAAGATTATGTAGAAAAGATTGCAATTTATTTTGGAACAAATATGACGCTGTTGTTCACGAGTAGTATTTTTTTGTTTTTTGGAAAAATAGTAGAAGACGGCATTCTGGTATTCGAATAAGCAGAATTTTTGTAGAAAGCGCCTTACTTGTCATACACTATAATTATAGCCAAGTAGCAAATGGTCAATCGAAAGGAGCAGTACAATGAAAAAAGCATACGAAACAGCAATGATCAACCATGGCGGGCGCAATGGAGAAGTCGAGGCACCAAATGGCTCGATGCATATGAAAATCACTCCTCCAGGAATCCATGCAGAAGGAACAAATCCAGAACAATTATTTGCAGCAGGTTATGCTTCTTGTTTCAATGGGGCGGTACAACATATGATCAAAGAAGCAGGAATGACAGCAGAGTCCACAGTAAAAGCACGTGTCTCTCTTTATAATTTAGATGATGGCGGCTATCAGATCGGTGTAGTGTTAGAAGTGCATATCGATGGCATCAGCGAAGAAGAAGCCCAAAAAATTGCAGAAGATGCGCATGAATTCTGCCCTTACTCCAAAGCAACTAGAGGAAATATCGATGTAGAAGTAACGATTGTTTAGAAGAATAAAGGAAATCGAACCAGACTAAAAACGTGAAAGGACCGCTTTTTGTCTGGTTTTTTTTGACAAATAAAGCAGATGATTTGGAAAATAGACGATTATCGGTTATCATATTTTTGTACCAATCGGTAGGTAAAAAAGAAGCGAGGGAAAAATGATGGAAAAATATCAAAATATTGTGATCGGTTTTGGAAAGGGCGGTAAGACTTTAGCAAAGGCGTTAGCTTCAAAAGGCGAATCGGTTTTAGTCGTTGAAAAGTCAACACGTATGTATGGCGGAACATGTATCAACATCGGCTGTATTCCTTCTAAATCATTGATTTTCAATGGAGAAAGAGGAATCGACTTTACAGAGGCTGTTGCTCGGAAAGAAAAATTGACGGGCATGCTTCGAGCCAAAAATTATCATATGATCAGCGATGAGGCAACTGGGACAGTGATGGACGGTACAGCACGTTTTCTTTCTAACCATCAAATCGAAGTGACGAATAATGGTGAAAAAGTGATTGTTGAAGGCGAACGGATTTTCATCAATACTGGTTCTGAACCAATCATTTTACCAATCAAAGGATTGAATACAAGTCGCTACTTGATTGATTCTACGCAAGCGATGGATCAGGAACAATTACCGGAAAAATTAGTGATCATCGGGGCTGGATATATTGGCTTGGAATTTGCATCAATGTTCAATGAATACGGATCTAAAGTTGTCGTTCTTGATGCCCATCCTGAATTTCTTCCTCGTGAAGATGAAGATATCGCGCAAATGATTTTAGAAGACATGACAAATGCGGGAATCGAATTCCATCTAGGTGTATCTGTAGATCAAGTAGCAGACCAAGAATCAACAGCTGCCGTCACCTTTACAGAAGATGGCCAAGAAGTAACAATCCAAGCGTCAAAAGTTTTGGCTGCAACTGGAAGAAAACCAAGTACAGCATCACTTGGATTAGAAAATACAGATGTTAAACTAACAGATCGCGGAGCAATCGCTGTGGATGAATACCTTCGTACAGATGCAGACAACATTTGGGCGATTGGAGACGTCAAAGGCGGATTGCAGTTCACTTATATTTCTCTAGATGATTATCGAATTATCATGGATCAGTTGAAAGGCGAGAATACACGAACAACGAATAACCGGAAAGCTGTGCCTTACAGTGTATTTATCACTCCAACTTTATCCAATGTAGGATTAACAGAAAAACAAGCCAAAGCACAAGGCGTCAATTACAAATTATTCAAGTATATGACAAGCGGTGTTCCTAAAGCACAAGTATTAGAAGATCCTAAAGGGGTATTCAAAGTTTTAGTCGACCCTGAAACTGACTTGATTCTAGGGGCAAGTATCTATGCGGAAGATTCTCATGAAGTCATCAACTTGATTTCGCTAGCTATGAATGGAAAACTTCCTTATACGTTATTGAGAGATCAAATCTATTCTCATCCAACAATGAGTGAAGCTCTAAATGATGTATTAAAATAAATAACGAATGGAGAATTTATCATGTTCAACAACAAAAATACAGCAGTAGTTCTAACTGACCCGCAAGTCGAGTTCTTGAAACCAGCAGGCGGTGGCTTTGGTTTGACAAAAGATATCTTAGAAAAATACAATACGATCGAAAATATGATCGAAATGGTGAAACAAGCAAAAGAAAAAGGATACAAACTCTTTATTTCTCCTCATTATTTTTATCCACATGACCATAAATGGCAATTTGGCGGTGCAGGAGAACATATGATGCTTGAGCAGCAGATGTTTGCTAGAAAAAGTCAATATGAACCAGTCGAAGAAGGTTCAGGAGCCGATTTTATCGAAGAATTGAAACCATATTTGGATGAAAATACGATCATCAGCTCTCCTCATAAAATCTTTGGACCAGAAAGCAATGATTTGGCGCTTCAATTGAGAAAAAATGGAATCGACACAGTAATTCTCGGTGGAATGAACGGAAACTTGTGTAGCGATTCCCATATGCGTGAATTGGTAGAGAGTGGATTCAATGTTGTTGTAGCGACAGATGCAATTGGTGCTCCTGGCCAAGAAGCAATGGATGCAGCGTTGACGAACTTTGGCTTTATTGCAGATCAAGTGATGACAACAGAGGAAGTATTAGAGCAACTATCATAAGATAGGAACTGCTTTTGTCCTCGCAGTTCTTGAATCAATGAACATCTAGCTATATGAGAACACATGAGAACAGTTTTATAGTGAGGGCTGTGTCAGATAATTTGGCACAGTCTTTTTTAAACGATTAAGAAGAAAAAATGATGAATTTATTGTATAATATAGGACTATGAGAAATGAAAAAGGAGAATATCATTGAAAACAAAGGAAAAGATCTTGGAAGCGACCAAAGATCTTATTTATAAAAAAGGCTATCATGAAACGTCAATCCGAGATATTCTAGCAGCTTCTGAGACGGGGAAAGGGCAATTTTATTATTACTTTTCTTCAAAAAAAGAAGTTTGTCTAGCGGTGATCCATGCGCATATGGACGTGTGGCAGACAGAATTGTTCGAAGACATCTTAAATGCTGGAAAACAGCCAGAAGAAGCATTAGAAGAAATGTTGGACTGGATTTTTGCTGATCATGAGACACAGATCACTTATCATGGCTGTCCTGTAGGTAATTTGATTATTGAGTTGAGTACAGTGGATGAAGAATACCGTCTGTTGCTACTAGAATTAGTCAATCAATGGGTCAAGTATACGAAACAAAATATCCTGGCACTTTCTGAAGAAAAACTGTCCGATGAAGAAGCAGACCGTCAAGCCAAAGCGTTGATTGCTGAAATCCAGGGAAGTATCTTATTGTTGAAAGTCACACAGGATCTATCACTACTTAGACAAAATTTTCAATTGATCAAAGAAAGATTGTTAACTTCGCAAAAGGTTTTTTAATAATTAGAGGTTGTGACAGAAGTGGTCAGCTTCAAGAAATAAGAAGGAATTTACGAAAATTGCTTCTCAAATTTTTGTGAAATTTCGGCTTATTTTTCGAAGAAGCTACTTCTGGAACACCGTGTATTAGAGGTTGTGAAATCAGCGCTTTGACCTGAGTATTAGAGAAACAAACGGCAAAATAGTTCCTCATATTTTGCCGTTTTTTGAGCTAATACCGAAGGTTAGCTGATTGAACACCGTTTAGTGGAGAGGTTGTGAAAAAGCTGCCCTGCATCAAGTAATAAGAACAGCCAAATAAAAATAGCTGCTCATGTTTTTCGTTTGGTTGGGCTTATTACCGCAGATGCAAGCTTTTGAACACCGTTTACCCAGAGGTCGTAAGCCTGCCGTTTCACTTCGGGTCACAAGGAACAATTTCAAAAAACAGCTTCTCATGTTTGTTGAATATTGTGACTTGTGACCGAGGAGTTGGCAGGAGAATACCATTCACTGGAGAGTTTGTCACTTGTCACAACTTTTTTAGTTCTACACAAATTGAAAGCGTTTTGTTGGTGCGAACTTCTTGTTGCAGTGTATGATAGAAAAAAAGATTGGGAGGGATTAGGATGTGTGGTCGTTATTTTTTTGATCTAGAGTCAGAGCTCCTTCAGAATTATTATCGAGAAGCCCAGAAGAAACAACCGGAGCAGGCAGCAGAATTAGCAGCTGGAGAAGTTTTTCCTTCAAATCTTGTTGTTACGTTAAGAAAAGAGGAAGAAAACATCCTCACTCCGGAAATCATGAAATGGGGATTTACCGGATTTAAAAAAGGACAATTGATAATCAATGCCCGTGCAGAGACAGTAGAAGAAAAAAAGACCTTTCATCAACCATTTTTGCAAAATCGTTGTGTTTTCCCAATGAGTGGCTTTTATGAGTGGAATGAAGAAAAAGACAAATTTATGTTTTCAAATAAGGAAAAAATAGTGTATATTGGCGGTTTTTATCGTAGCCATCAGGATGAAAAAATGGCAGAATCAATCATAATGACTACTGAACCTAACCGCACAGTCGCACCAATCCATGACCGAATGCCGCTTGTCTTGACTGAAGAACAAATCGAACCTTGGGTAACAGATATTTCTTTTGCGCGAAAAATCATTACTCAGCAGATGCCTGAATTAGTAATGGAGAAGGTATAACATAATCGATTTTTCAAAGAAAGAGCGGCAAAAAACGAAAAAGACTTCAGCACAGATCCCAAAAACAAAGAGAACAGAAGAAATGCTCATAAGCTGCATATACTGCATCTATAGGGTCACAGTCGACCTTTCTAATGTATAGCTTCTATTTGTTTTTTACTCGTGCTGCGAGTCTTTTTTATTTATACCTAACGATGTTTATCATTATGACTCTTTGAATTCTTGGAATCTAAAATTCAAAGTTAACGACTGGTTGGCAGTTGTATATTCTCTGAATTTATAGATAAGAGGTTGCCATTTATCCACATTGATATGAGTTGGATCATGTAAAATCCCTTCTTCTACAAAAATAGCTACGATCTCACGTTCTACAATAGCAAAGTCTTGTCTAGTTGAAATTCGTTGAACCAATGTTTCTATTTGAAGCGGGCATTCTTTGATCCGAACAGTTGAAACTTCTTCACCTGCTAGTTTCGTGAACTTTCCCAATTGAAATTTGTCAGAGCAAAAGGAATAGCCAGCTTTTTGTTTATAATCGGGCATGATAGGATGGCCTGTCGTCTTTGCGATTTTCTCCCAAAGCGTTTTATCTGCAAAATTGAAGGTAGCGGGGGGGTTAGCTATAGTATTTGGGTAGCTTTTGGATCCATAGGTTCAATGTTTCTTGGATTATTTTTTTAGTTAAAGAAAAAATGAACTGGCTACAATTTATTTCTATTTATATCCAATAAGATATACTTTAAACAAAACAATTTTCTAGATAGTTTACAAAGGGGAATTTTGCGTTACTTAGTGTTATATAGTATACTTTTATTAAGGGAGTGATGATAATGCTTGTTACAAAATCTAGATTACAAGGAAGTTCTGTAGTGGTAACTTTACCTTCTGATAACGGAAAGAAACCTTCAGAAAACCAAGAATATATCGTTGTGTATTCTGATGATGGAACAATTACGTTAGTTCCAAAAATTGAAGATCCATTTAGTGGTGGGGAAGAGGCCGAGTATTATGAGAAAGACGAATGGGAAGATTTAACTCCTGAAGGGAGAGAAATTTTATAGTGTCAGAAGAAAGAATTTATATTCCTAAAAAAGGTGATATTGTATGGATTGATTTTGATCCCTCCGTAGGAAAAGAAATTCAAAAAAGACGACCAGGACTAGTCGTCTCTCGTTATGAATTTAACCGTAAAACAATGTTTTCGGTCATATGTCCAATTACTTCCACTATAAAGAATTTACCGACACGTTACTCATTACCTGAAGAGCTAGATATAAAAGGACAAGTAATTATTTCACAATTAAAATCTCTTGATTTTAAGGAACGAAAACTCAAAAAAATAGAAAACTTACCATTGCAAGACATGGCTAAAATTGATCAGATTATACAGTATATGTTTTAAGCATTGTAAGTAAACTCTATAATATTTTTATATGCTAAACATAACGAAATTAAAAAAAGGCCAAGTAAATGTCGTTCATTCTACTAGTGTGGTCGATGGCATTAATTTCCGTATCTTAAACTAAAGAATATATAGCATTTTAAACGAATGATTGAGGTGATTTCCTCAAGTCATTCGTTTTTTTGTGTCACAAAACTTGTTTTTTCACGACATATCTAATCGAAACGTTTGCCTGGGATCGGATACTTCTATTCTCGTGCCGTAGGAGTAGAAAAGTATGTCGATTTAAATTACGACCAACCTCTGCATCTGTCTATTGGTGAATATGAGGTCTCGGAATCTGTCGCACCAAATGGGTATCGGCTATCTGATCAAGTGTTCCAGTTTGCACTGAATGAAGAAGGTAAGTTTATCATTGAAGATACGGTCATCGAAGACGAAAATGCTCCCTTGCCGGAAGGCTATGAAATCATCGATGGAGTACTACAAGTAACCTTAGAAGATGAACTAGCGCCAATCGATTTGGAACTTTTGAAAATTGACAGTATGAATAGCCGACGTCTTGAAGGCGCAGAATTTTCAATTGAGAAACAAAATAGTGCAGGAGAGTATGAAATCATCGAGGGAGGCTTGGCACCAGATCCAAACGATTCTTCCCTATTCAATGCTTCAGACTTGTTGGAAGGGGTCTATCGGATCAAGGAAGTGAAGTCACCTGACAGCTATAGAAAACTTCCAGGTTACTTTATTTTAGAAATTAGTTATCGAGAAGAACCTGACATAGAAAATGATCGGGTAGTTCCAGGAAAAGAAGCGGGTACACTAAAAGTTGAGATTTCGTATTATCCAAACGAAGAAGCAGAGACGCCTGATCTACAGCAAGAGTTAGAATATGAACTTTTGGAGACAAATCGAATCAGATTACAGCTTAGTGTCGGGAACGATCCTGAAAATCCGTTGCCTGCTACAGGAGGATCCGGACGATTATTCTATATCCTGCTTGCTGCATTCTTCATGGCGCTTGCAGGAGCAGCCTATGGTTTGTTTGTCAGACAATCTAAAAAGGAGGGAGCAAGGTAATGAAAAAGCTGTTGTGTTTGATGCTTCAATTACTTGTTTTACTACCGCTTGCAGCAGTCCTTCTTCCACAGGCGATGTCGGCAGAAGAATCAGGGGAAGATGTCGTGGAATTCGTGTTGCATAAACGGATGATTCGAGATATCGATTATAACGATCAATTTGAATACCATGAAAATGATGGCTTGGCTATCTCTGAGGAAGCAGGGGAAACAGCAGATATCATTTCACAGACGGTGCCACTAAATGGAGCGACATTTGCCATTTACGACATGACCGATTATTATCATGAAAAAAAAGCTGCTGAAAACATGACTCCTAAAGAATTCGTCCAGCAAATCGCTGAAACGAACAGAAACAATATCCGTCAGCTAATCACAGAAGAAAGGCTTGTCCAAATAGGGACTTCGGTAACAACTGGGAAAGATACGGTTGGCGGATTAGGAAACGGGATTGCACGTATCAAAGCACCTAAGAAAAACCAAGATCGGGATGCAGTTTATTTGATTTTCGAAGAATCGATTGATCCAGAAGTTGGATTGGATGTTGATATCGATCAGACAGCTATCCCAATTGCTGCTATTTTGCCAATTTATCACCCGACAGAATCAACCGAGGAACTGCAAGAGATTCATATCTATCCTAAAAATGTCGGTTATCTAAGAGATCCATACTTCTTCAAGTATGGACGTCAAAGAGGAACAACTGAAAAAGGAAAACCATTAGAAGGTGCTGTTTTTGCTCTATATCAGATGATAGAAGGGGAGAAATATTATTTAGATATGGCTCCTGCTAATGACTTGAAAAATCAATGGATCAAACCAGCAGACAATGATCCTTTGAATGACAAAAATGTAAGCAAATTCATTTCGGATAAAGAGGGCCTTGTTACGACAGGACAACGTTTCTTGCCTTCTGGCACCTATTATTTTGAAGAATTAAAAGGTGTGGAAGGTTACGAGATGGATGAAGCAAGTAAGAGAATCGAGGTCATCATCCCTGAATTTTGGGTGGATGCAAAAGGCCAACCACAATATGTAGTAGTTAACGGACAGGAGATGGCTGAATTAGAATCCGGGAAAGTTCCAGTCTCTGCCTATGAATCCGCAACACCACGTGTTTATAACGAGACCGTAAAAGAAACAACGGACAAACCGAAAGAGCCGAGTGGTCCAAGCAATCCAGGTCAATCAGGAAAATGGTCCGTATTCCCGCAAACGAATGAAGCAAGAACGTTGATTTCTTTACTAGGAATTCTTTTATTGTTAGGTGCTGTTTTATTAATAAAAAAAGAACGGGGAGAAAAAAATGAATAAAAAAATGATTGTCACGGGAATGAGTGTACTGTTACTCGTTACTGCGGGAATAGGGATTTTCGGGAACGGAAAACTAGTCAAAGCCGAAGAAGTCGCACAAAAACCAAGTGAAGTGACGATTACATTACACAAAAAAGGTTTCTCATCTGTTCCGGAAGAACGACCGAATAGCGGATTGGTTTCTACGGATTTTGGTGAAGAAAATATTCCAGGAGTCGATTTTGATTTGTTTGACGTAACGGAAGTATATTACGATTTGATTCGAGATAATCCTTTAACACCGGAACGAGAAGACGGTCTTAATTCTGCCGAAGCGATTGAATGGATTCAAAAACGGCACACAGAAAGTTGGTTTTTAAAATATCGACTGACAAGTATTGACAAACAAACAACGAATGAAGCTGGAGAAGCGGTATTTTCTACCGTCCAAGTGACGGAAGAAGCACCTTCTTCTAGAGATAAAGTCTATCTTTTCTTAGAAACTTATTCGCCAGCTCATATTTCCAGAATCGCGTCTCCAATGGTTGTTATGATGCCAGTGATGATGCCTGATATGGTGGATGGTGTGTGGGATGGTTCTACATAGAAAGACACATACAATACAGATGTGCATTTGTATCCGAAAAACGAAATCAGAGAAGCAGATAAACAGATGAATGTAGAGGAAAGCGACCTTAGACAAGTAACGATTATTAATGAAGCTGGAGAACAAGAAACGATTTCTTATATTGATCTAGAAAGAGGAAAAACGGCTTCTTACACGATCACAGCACCTATTCCTTATTTCATCGATTCTGTCCTTGAAAACGGAAGCGCTGTTATCAAAAATTACAAAATCACAGATACGCCTACAGTTGGTCTAACTTATTATGATCAGGAAATAGAAGTGCGAGCCGGCGAGACGATTTTAACAAAAGGACAAGATTATATAGTAGAAGTAGTAAACAACGGGTTTGTCGTGACGATTTTGACAGAAGAAAATGGAGTAGCCAAAGTAGATACTTTAGGTAGATTAGCAGATGCACGTGGAGGAGATTTAACGATCACGTATAATTTGAAGGTTTCCACAGAACTAGAAGCGGATGATTTCCATAACAACACAGCGGTTATTGAAATCGGACGAAATGATGAATTTGATTATGAAGAAGGAGTAGAGCCGCCAGAGAAAGTCACAACAGGTGGAAGAAAGTTTGAAAAATATGATGCATCAAGCAGTGAATTGCTTAAAGATGCAAGATTCGAATTGTGGAATGAAGACCGTTCTGAATACGCAATATTTTATAAAGGGGAGTCGCCTTTAGCTGTTTATGAATCAGGAGCAGATAGAATTGAGTGGGCAACAAGCGGACAAGCAACAGAATTTGTCGCAGATGGAAATGGATACTTTGAGGTTCAAGGGTTAGATTATGGAACCTATCAAATGAAAGAGACCATGGCGCCAGAAGGTTATGTACTTCCAACAGGTGAGGCAGCCTTTACTGAATTTATCATCTCTTATGGAAGCTATAATGAAGAAATTCAGATCGTAGGAGTAGAAAATCCAGGGCCAGAAAGAGTACCGAATATGAAACGCGGGTCACTTCCTGCTACTGGTGGGAACGGGCTCTTGGCATTCTTACTAATCGGAATAAGTTTGATGATTGGAGCGTACAGCTGGTACCGTAAATCTAAAATGAAGTCTGAAGTATAAGCAACAAAAATAAGCTGCAGCAATCGGTTTTATAAAGGTTGCTGCAGTTTTTTTAAATAAGAAGGTGAAGAAAATGAAAAAGAAAATAGGTAATAGACCTCAAACCCAAATCAGTCTTTTATTACAATTATTTATGGCAGTGATGTTTCTTGCCGGAGCTGCAGTTTTTACATATCCATTTTTAGCAGATGCTCTCAGCAATTATTTGGATCAAAGAAGGATCGAGAATTATCAAAAGCAGCTTGAACGCGATAAAGAAGAAAAACATGAGCAACAATTAGCAGTGCATGAAAAGAAAAATCAGACGCTTGCTCATACATCAGTAATCCCAGGAATGGGACAAGTCAAAGATCCTTTTGAGCAAGCGGTTAGAAATGTCCAAAATCCAGGAAAAGAATATTACGAACAACATATGATCGGAGCCATCTATATTCCGAAAATCAATGTTAGCTTGCCTTTATTTGATGAAACGAATGATCTTTTGTTAGATAGAGGAGCGACAGTCCTGCAAGGCACCTCTTTTCCAACTGGAGGAGAGAGTACACATTCCGTGATTACCGCCCATAGCGGTATTGCTGAGAAAAAACTCTTTACGGATCTTGAAGAAATGGAGCAAGATGACCGATTCTATCTTGAAGTGTATGGTCGGATGCTCGCTTATGAAGTCGTTGAGAAAATTGTTGTCCTTCCAACAAAAACAAATACATTAGCAATCAGAGAAAAGCAGGATCTAGTCACACTTATCACTTGTACACCTTACACCGTGAACACTCACCGATTACTAGTGACAGGAAGGCGAGTTCCCTTTACAGAAGAAGTCTCTTCAAAGATAGAACAGACAAAAAAATACCATCTTTATCGATTACTTATACTCCTTCTAGGTATATTGCTAGTGCTAACGCTTTTCGGTTATTGGTGTTATCGAAAATTTAAAAGACAAAAACAACTAAGGAAAAATAACAGATAATAGACCAATTATTAAGAATAACATAATAAATTTAAGCTGCTTGGAAGAGACAAACGCGATTAAATCGCATATTTCCAGTTTTTTTTAACGTTTGCTAAAATGACATTTTCCAGGTAAGCCAACTTGTTTCACAAGGGCTTCTTTGATATTGTAGTAGCAAGAAGAAAGATGGAGGGATTTTTTATGGCAAAAATCATGGTAGTCGAAGACGAAGAGATCATTCGACAATTGATCATGGAGGAACTTGAGAAATGGCAATTTGAAACCTTTGGAACGACCGATTTCAATCAAGTGTTCTCAGACTTTGAAAGAGAAGAACCACAGCTTGTATTACTAGATATTAATCTTCCCGTTTTGGATGGCTATTATTGGTGTCAAAAAATACGTGAAGTATCGAAAGTACCGATCATTTTTATCTCCAGCAGGAATACGAATATGGATATGATCATGGCTATGAACATGGGGGCAGATGATTTTGTGACAAAACCTTTCCAAATCGATGTACTGATTGCAAAAATCAATGCATTACTTCGCCGTTCTTACAACTACACAGAATTATCTAGTGAAATGATGAGCCACAATGGCATTACGTTGAATGTTGACAACGGAAGTATGGAAATCAACGGAGAGATCATTGATTTGAGCAAAAATGAATATCGTCTATTATTTATTTTGATGAAGCACAATGGAAAGATCTTAAGTCGGGAAAAATTGCTGCGAGCACTGTGGGATGACGAACGATTTGTAGATGACAATACATTGACAGTCAACATAAATCGGTTACGCCGAAAAATCGAACAGGCAGGTATCCAAGGATATATCGAAACAAAAGTAGGACAGGGATATATCGTTCCCTGAAAGGATGAGCGGTTAAGATGAATTTTTTTAAATATTTGAAAGATCAGTGGACATTGATCTTGGGATGGCTGTTTTTTATTGCATTGACGATCTTTGTGATGTGGCTGGCGCCAAACATCAAAGTGGATTTGAGCACAATTGCTTATTTAGCTTTGATTGAGGGCGTCTTTCTGATTTTTTATCTGCTGGGTGGTTACTTGAGCAAGAGAAGATGGTGGGGAAAATTCGCCGACATACAAAAAACTTCCCCTTTGCAAAACTATTTGAGCGGTGGACGAACAGAAGAAGAAAAACTTGTGGAAGAATATATCAATCAGCTGATCCGTGAACACCAAGAAGTAATGCAATCAGCAATCAGTAATCAACAAGACCAAAAAGATTATATTGACTCATGGGTCCATGAAATCAAAGTGCCACTTTCCGCTTCTAAATTGCTAGTTCGTTCGATCGAGTTCGATATTGACGATCAAAAGTATACATTACTAGAAAATGAATTATCAAAAATCGATGAATACGTAGAACAAGTTTTGTATTATGCAAGACTCGACAGTTTCTCGCGGGACTACCTCATCCAAGAATATGGACTAAAAGGAATCATTCAGCCTGTGATACGCAGTCAGGCAAATTATTTTATCCAAAAAAATATTCGCTACGAGATTGTTGGTGAGGATCATACTGTTTTGACCGATGCTAAATGGATCGCTTTTATCTTCAACCAATTGCTTAGTAATGCCATCAAATATACGCCGGATCACGGAAACATCATTGTGAGCATAGAAAAGGAAGCACAAGGAGTCAGCCTTTCAGTTAAAGATTCAGGGATCGGTATCCCAGCGGAAGACTTGAAACGGATCTTTGATAAGGGATTTACTGGGAGAAATGGTCGACTTAGCAAAACACATTCAACAGGATTAGGACTTTATTTAGCAAAAAATCTGGCCGAAAAATTAGGTATCCATTTGACGGCTGAATCAACTGAAGGAAAAGGGACAACAATGACTTTATTTTTCCCAATCTTAAATTTTTATAATGAAAAACGTTAGAAAATCGTTAGAAACGAAAAAAAGTGCTTGTGTTGTTAACGTTTTCGCTGATAAGTTTCTTATCATGTGAAATAAAAGGAGATTGGTTATGGAAATTTTAATAGCATTAGTCCCTATGTTGGCATGGGGTAGTATTGGTTTAGTAAGTGGTAAAATTGGTGGCGATGCCAATCAACAAACACTAGGAATGACGATCGGTGCATTTCTGTTTTCTTTAGTTGTCTTTTTCGTTGTTAGTCCTGTAATCACCCCTTGGATTTTCTTGATCGGATTTTTATCCGGCTTAGCTTGGAGTGTTGGACAAAATGGACAGTTCCATGGAATGAAGTACATGGGTGTTTCTGTAGGGTTACCATTGTCTACTGGTTTTCAATTAATTTTGAATACGATTGCGGGAGCCGTTTTCTTCCATGAATGGACACAAACAAAAGATTATGTATACGGTATTATTGCTTTAGCTCTTCTTGTAAGCGGTGCGTATTTGACTGCCCGACAAGATGACGAAGGAAAAATAGATACAGATAATAAAATGCTTGATTTTGGTAAGGGTTTTAGAGCATTGATCTTCTCTACGATTGGTTATGGTGTATATACCATCATCGTCAACTGGGCGAATTTGGATGCGATGTCAATTATCTTACCTCAAAGTATCGGAATGATCTTAGGCGCAAGCTTCTTTGCTTTCCGTAAAGTTAAAGTCGATCAGTTTGTGTGGAAAAACATGATCTGTGGATTATTATGGGGCTTAGGAAACATCTGCATGCTTCTAACAGTCAAATCACTTGGTTTAGCTGTTGGCTTCTCACTTTCACAAATGGGGATCATTATCTCTACTTTAGGTGGGATTTTCATCCTTGGCGAAAGAAAAACGAAAAAAGAGCTCATTTATGTTATTGTTGGTTGCCTTTTAGTCATTTTAGGTGGTATCCTTTTAGGGTATATGAAAACAGTTTAATCGCTGTTTTCCAACCTAAAATGGGGAGGAACTTCAATGGATTTGTTTCGTAAGAAAGAGATCAATCTCAATCATACGAGTGAGATGAAAAAAGAACTAAAAACGTCTGATTTGATCATGCTTGGAATTGGTGCGATCATCGGTACGGGAATATTTGTGGTGACAGGGGTTGCGGCCAATCAAAATGCTGGTCCAGCACTGTCACTTTCATTTGTCTTAGCTGCAATCGTTGTCATTTTGTCTGGACTAAGTTTCGCAGAATTTGCTTCGCGAGTGCCAGTGATTGGTGGGCCATATGCCTATCTGTATGTTGTATTTGGTGAATTTGCTGCCTGGCTGACAGGGTGGTTGTTGATCGGGGAATTTTTACTAGCGGTTTCCTCTGTTGCTTCCGGATGGTCTGGCTATATGCAAGGTTTTTTGAAAAGTTTAGGGGCCGAACTTCCACAAGCATTAACTGGCGGGTACAATCCGGAAAATGGTACATACATTGACTTGATTGCGGTGCTCGTAGTGATATTCGTCACTTACATCGTGTCGCTTGAAGCCAAGAAAGCATTACGTTTGAATAATGCCATGGTATATGTCAAATTTGGTATCATCGCGTTGTTTATCATTGTAGGAATATTTTTCGTTAAACCTGATAACTGGCAGCCATTCATGCCTTTTGGTTTTTCCGGTGTGCTAGATGGTGCAGCTCTTGTGTTTTTTGCTTTCTTGGGATTTGATGCCGTTGCAATGGCAGCCGAGGAAGTCAAAAACCCGCAAAAAGATGTGCCAAGAGGAATCATTGGTTCGATACTGATTGCTACTGTCCTTTACATCATCGTGACGCTGATCTTGACAGGAATCGTTCCGTATACTGAACTAGGAGTCAATGACCCAGTGGCTTTTGCAATGAGGTATGTAGGACATGGAACAGTGGGCGCGGTGATCGCTGTAGGGGCAATTTTAACGCTACTGACGGTAACGATCTCGATGATGTATTCACTTGCTCGTTTACTGTTTGCTGTCAGCAAGGATGGCTTACTTCCTAAGTTTATGACAGAAATCGATCAAAAGCATCGTACACCGAAAAAAGCGACTTATGCCGCTGGTGTGGCAGCTGTATTCTTTGCCGGATTTTTCCCATTGAATGTATTAGCGGAACTAACGAATATCATGGCGCTCGCCTATTTGATGCTTGTTAGTCTAGGCTTACTGAAGTTGAGAAAAATGTTTGGCAAACCAAAAGCTGGAGAATTCAAAGTGCCATTCGTTCCGCTATTGCCAATCGTCTCCATCTTGACTTGTATTGTATTGATGCTTCGTCTGCAAACTGTGACATGGATCGTGTTCGGTATCGTAATGGTTATTGGACTGATCATTTATTTTGGCTATGGCTATGGACACAGCAAGATGAATGAGAAATAGACTCCAATGGAGAAGTTAGAAGAAAGATAAGAAAAACGCCCAACAACAGTTTATTACAACTGTTGTTGGGCGTTTGTTTTAGTAACAAGCGAAAGGTGATCTATTGGGTTAAATCCAACAGTTTTTGTTTCAGATCTTCTTCCATGTGTCCAAGCTCTACTTCTGCATGACGACGTTTTTCTTTTCCTTCTTTTTGGATACGCAATGTCTCTTGGATTGTTTCGATCAAATCATTTTGAGTGGTTTGAAGGGTCTCGATATCCACGATTCCACGTTCATTTTCTTTCGCTGTTTCGATGGCTGAGATTTTCAGCATTTCTGAATTTTTCTTCAATAAGTCGTTTGTTGTTTCAGAGACTTGGCGTTGAGCAGTTACTGCATCTTTTTGACGAAGCAAGGTCAATGCGATCACGACTTGGTTTTTCCACAGCGGAATGGCTGTAGCGATAGATGCTTGGATCTTTTCAGCCAAGGCCTGATTTGTGTTTTGGATCAAACGGATTTGTGGTGCTTGCTGGATCGTGATCTGTCTAGCTAAGCGAAGATCATGCGTACGTTTATCCAGACGATCTAGGAATTGCGTGTAATCATTGGCAATCTGAACATCCATCTGATCGCCAGTTTCTTCTGCTCTTTTCATCGCTTCTGGAATGATCGTTGTTTGAAGTTCTTCCATTTTCAATTCTCCAGCAGCGATATAAATATTCAGTGCATCAAAGTAGTCTTTGTTTTTCTGGTAAAGCTGTTCTAACATCAGATTATCTTTTAGCAGACCGTCTTTTTCTTTATCTAATTTCACTGAAATCTTGTCAATTTGTGCACCAATCTTTTGATATTTTGCTGTCACTTCATAGATCGATTGTTTGACCTTCCCGAAGACACGCTGGAAGATGTTCCCTTCTCCGGCACGCAGTTCGTCAGGATTGGCTTCTTGGAGACGATACATCAGTTCAGTTAAGGAATCTCCTACAGGACCAATATCTTGTGCTTGCACATGATTCAACATCGATTGTGAGAATTCACTTAATTTTGCTTGGGCAGCCGATCCGTAGCTGATGACAGACTGTGCATCATTAGCATCGATTTTTGCTGCTAACTGTTTAGCTTGTTCTTGGCGTTCCGCCGGTAGTTTGTCAATTAAACGAGCAGCTGTCTGTTGCTCTTGGAGCTGATCAATCTCCGCTTGTTGTGAAGTGGTCAGCGTATCTGTTGGAGTTGAAAACGGGTTGTTCAATAAATCTTCAAGTGTATCGTTAACTGGTGTAACATCTTTTGTTTCAGTCGGTTTATGATCCATAAAAAATTCCTCCTTGTTGAATCTGTTCTCGATTCTTACATGAATGTCTCTACTTTAGAAAAAGTACTCGAAACAGCCAGACATCATCTGAATGTTCCGAGTCTTCTTTTATGAACAAAAGAGTTAATCCTTTTGTTCTGGTTCATATTTATTATCACGCTTTAAGCTCTGTTTCGCAACAGATATCTCTACATCGATATCATCTAGATCATCAGCAACGAATTTTTGATAATCTTGTGCGATTAAAGCTGACAGCTGGTCGATGATCTGCGCGCTTTCTTCTAGTTTTTCATAGGTCTGTTTGTTTTTGATCTCATGGTCATTGATCTCATTATACTTATTTGTCAAATCAACTAGATTCGGCAGATGCGTATAAAGAAACTGACTTGCTTCATGCAGTCGGTTTGGTTCTTTCACCAATTCTTTGAATAAAGCTTTTGCTGCTTTGACTGGATCATGGCGGAGATCGATTGCTTTAAGTTTGGCTGTCTGCTGCATATTCATTTGCAATTGATTGATCTCATTTTTTGTTTGATTCATTGTTTGTCGAAAAAATGAAATTTCATTCGCTGTCATACCGCTTTTTTCATAGTGAGTTTCAAGTTCGTCAGTCAGTGCAGGAATTTCTTCTTGTTTTCCCTTTTTCCTGCGCGAACCAAAGAGTCCCCACAAAACTAAAACTACACCTATCAATAAAAGTCCTAGAACAAAAGAAAAACTATTGTTTCGGACAAAGAGAAATAGCAAGACCAATGCTAGAAGCCACGGCCAATTTCGTTTTATCATAATAAACCCTCCATGTCATTTATCGTTGAGTATTGAATTCTTTTCGTTATTCGATTACATACTTATTTTAGCATACGGACTACTAGAAAGAGTATCGGACTAAAGAAGGATTTTCTATATTTAGAGAAAATCTAAGGTTTATCTATGGTAAACTAATAAGGAGTTTTTGAGAAAAATTGAAAAATGAAAAAAAAGCAGTTATGATTACAAAGAAAGCAGGAGAAGATATGCTGAACAATGAGCAATTTGAAGAAAAAACAATCAGTCGCAAAGAAATCTATAGCGGAAAAATTATTAATGTTGCTGTAGACGAAGTTCGTTTGCCAGATGGAGGAACTTCGAAGAGAGAACTGGTATTTCATCCTGGCGGTGTCGGGATCATTGCTTTTGACGAACAAGATCGTCTGCTTCTTGTCAAACAATTTCGAAAACCTTTAGAAAAAGTGATTTTGGAGATTCCAGCTGGAAAAATCGATCCAGGAGAAGGACAAAATCCCGAAATGACAGCAGCTAGAGAATTAGAAGAAGAAACTGGCTATCGTTCGAAGTCGCTGAGCCATCTTACTTCGATGTATCTTTCACCAGGTTTTGCAAATGAAGTCCTTCATATTTATCATGCACAAGGGGTAGAGAAGGTCGAGAATCCTTTAGCACAAGATGAAGACGAAGTACTGGAGTTGTATCATCTAACTCTTGAAGAGGCGCAACAAGCGATGAAAGATCAGTTGATTTGTGATGCAAAGACGATTTATGCGATTCAATACTGGGAACTATTGACCAAAGGAAAGTAGAGGGATCGGCTTATGGCCAAAGGACCGCTTATTACGCGAAGCGAACTTCGCAAGCGACAACAAGCACAAGCAAGCGAGTCATTAAAAAAACAGCGAAAAGCAGAAACAGCTTATCAGCAAGAAGAAAAAAAGATTGCTAGCTTTTATCGTAAAGAAAGCAAAAAGAATAAACCAATCACGAAAACAAGGATCAGCGAACGGGAAAAGACGACCAAATGGAACTCTTTTTTGATGAAATCTCTTATTATTGTTATCCTAATGTTATGTGTGGTTTTTTTAGCAATCGCATTTATATAGAAAGAAGGAATTAAAAAGATGAAAATCGGTATTATCGGCGCAATGGAAGAAGAAGTAAAAATTTTGAGAGAGAACCTAAGCGAACCATTATCATGGGAACGCGCAGGCGCTTTATTTATTTCAGGTTCATTAGGTAACCACGAAGTGATCGTCGTACGTTCCGGTATAGGAAAAGTCTTAGCATCTATTACCACAAGTCTGTTGATCCAACAATACGGCGTGAACATGGTGATCAATACAGGTTCAGCTGGCGGAATCGGTGAAGGCTTACAAGTAGGTGACATCGTTATATCAGACAAAGTAGCTTATTTTGATGCAGATGCAACAGGATTTGGCTACAAACCAGGACAATTACCAGGAATGCCTCTATATTATGAAGCAAGCACATATTTGCGCAGTGAAATGGTTAAAGCAGCAAAAGCAACGAATTTGAACGCAAAAGAAGGATTGATCGTTACAGGTGATACATTTGTCGACTCGCCAGATAAAATCAAAGAAATCTTAACGAATTTCCCTGAAGCATTAGCTTGCGAAATGGAAGGAGCCGCTGTTGGACAAACAGCTCGTCAGTTCAATATCCCATTTTTGATCGTACGTGCAATGAGCGACACAGCAGATCACTCGGCGACACAAAGCTTTGACGAATTTATCGAAGACGCAGGCAAACGATCAGCAGAAATGGTGATCGAATTTGTCAAACATCTCGTATAAGGAGGACTAAGATGAACGCATTGATCTCGATTGACTACACATATGATTTTGTTGCAGAGGATGGAAAGCTGACTACTGGGACAGCAGGACAAGTAATTGAAAAAAAGCTGACTGCTCATACAAAGAAGTTTATTGATCAAAAGGATTTTGTCGTTTTTGCCATTGATGCGCATGATCCAAAAGATTCCTTTCATCCGGAGAACCGCTTATTTCCTCCGCATAATGTGATAGGAACGGGTGGACGGGAATTGTACGGCTCTTTAAAAAGTTTATACCAAGACTATGAGCAAGAGGAAAATGTTTATTGGATAGACAAACGGCATTATTCCGCTTTTAGTGGAACAGATCTAGACATCTGTTTGCGAGAACGCCAGATCACAGATATTTATTTGACCGGCGTATGTACAGATATCTGTGTGTTGCATACAGCAGTCGATGCGTATAATCTTGGATACAAACTCCATATTTTCAAAGATGCCGTGGCAAGTTTCGATCCCGTTGGACATGAATGGGCATTGAGACATTTTGAATCCACACTAGGCGCAGAAATTTTATAAAAAAACAAAGTGATTTGATAAAATAAAAAGCACAAAATAATAAAAGAAGAGCATAAAACAAACGACTTTGTTTTACGCTCTTTTTTATACGTTATTTTAAAAAAATATTATTCTTTTTACGTTAATAAATCTCTTTATTATCAACAACTTAAGTTATATTTTTTCTTTTTATAAAATACACTTATTATAATTTTGTTTTTTATTGACAGTGAAAATAAATTAGGTAATACTTTAAGTAAACGCTTTCTAATTTGTTACGGGAGGAATACACTTGTTAAAAAAACGTATAAAATACAGTGCGCTAATGATGAATCTCCTTATGCTCAGTACCCCGGTTTTAATTTCTGTCGTTGAAGTTGCTGCTAACGAACAACAGTCTGTGAACGAAGAAAATGCACACGTGAACATTGAAGGGATGTCAACAATGGAGGAAGTACCAAGAACTAGTGAAGATGTGGATACGGAAGAAGGAAATGATCCTATGATGAAAGAATCAGAAAATGAAAAGACAAAAAAGCAATCTGAAGAAGCAAATGAAGAGTGGAAAGGGGTTGTTTTCGGAGAAAGCACAAGTGCTAGTAGGTATGCCATTGAACCATTAGAAGACGGCGTGCGGCTCTCTTCCACGAATAACGGCGGAAAATTCCAGTCAAGCGGATCAGATGGAATGACCTATTATTATCAAGCAATCCCCAAAGACATCAACTTTAGGATGCGGGCGACGATCGAAATAGAATCTTGGACCTATACGAATGCCCAAGAAGGATTTGCTTTAATGGTAAGAGACGCAGTACCAAAAGATCATTTGTTTGGGCAGGCATTTTATTCAAATTCATTTGCCATACTAGGCAGTCGGATCGAATATGTCTGGGACTCGGATAGACAAGAAGTGGTCAACACGAGCGGCAGCAAATATACGATGCGACTTGGATTAGGGACACGGGCAATCACAGGAATATCATCTGAAGATCCGCAAGCTGCGCCAGCTCCTGGGAGTGTCTCAGTGGAAACAACACCTTTAGAGACTTCAGCAGGGTTCTTGGAAAAAGAAACAGGTTCTTATAATATATTCGGAAACGGTCATGGGAATCTGTTTCCGGCCACGAACTCGATTACTAAACTGGACGTAGAGATGAAAAAAACGAATACTGGTTTAGAGGCATATTATTACGATCCTGAAACAGGAGAAGAAATGGCTTCTGACATCATGTATGACTGGGAAAAATTATACGCTTCAGATGAATCGGTTATTTATGCAGGATTTGCTGCAGCAAGGAATATGACGATCAAGGTAGAAGGAATCGAAGTTGCTTACTCGGATCCTGCGACAGATCCTCCTGGGCAAGAAAGACCTACTCGCTTGATTGATCCGATTTACACTGTGACCTCTAGTAATCATTCAGGAAACCAAGACCATACTATGTCCTTTAGAGCAAATGCTGACGGATTATTAACAATCAAAAATCAAGCAACAGGAGAGGTACTTGAGAACGCAAAAGACTTGGCAATCACTGCAAATCGGGAATTTGATTATCAGACAAAACTGATGGAAGGAACGAACGAATTTACTTTCAGTTTTACACCAGATAAAAACTATCCGCCAGAAGAATACGTAGAGATGGCTAGTTATGAAACAAAAGAGATTCTGCATACAGTTGACTACCGTAAACCTAACTATTCGACAGTTTATGTAACACCGGAAGGGTCAGATACAGGAAACGGAAGTAGACAAAATCCGTTATCTCTGACGCAAGCATTGAGATACGCATATGCTGGGCAGACAATCGTCCTGGCTCCTGGAACTTATTCCTTTGAAAGAGGATTGACGATTCCAAAAGGAGTTAACGGGACAAGAGAAAACCCGATTCAATTGATTGCAGAGAAAAATCCAGAAAACAAGCGACCTGTACTTGATTTTAAAGGAACTGGAAATGGGATGACACTGTTTAGTCATTACTGGGTTTTACGTGGGTTTGACGTTACAAATAGTGCCGCTATGCAAAAAGGATTGCAGATTTCTGGAAACCATAATTTGATTGAAGAGATCCATGCTTATCGGAATGGAAATACAGGAATCCAAATCAGTGGTAGCTCAAATGATCCTTTCGAAGCATGGCCAGCGCATAACTTAGTCAAGAACTGTACATCTTTTGAAAATGCCGATCCAGGATTTGAAGATGCCGATGGATTTGCGGCCAAACTGACAATAGGAGAAGGGAATGTATTTGACGGTTGTATCGCTTATCATAATGCAGATGATGGTTGGGATCTTTTTGCTAAAAATGAAACAGGTTCAATCGGGAAAGTAGTCATCAAAAACTCAGTTGCTTATCGAAACGGTTGGGTACCGGGAGTTGAAGGAGAAGGGAACGGTAATGGATTCAAAATGGGTGGTTCCTCTTTATCGGGCCCTCATGAATTGATCAATAGTTTGTCTTTCGAAAATCTTGCAAAAGGAATCGATTCCAATAGCGGAACAGATATTATCGTCAATAGCAGTACAAGTTTTAATAACGGTTCATATAATGTGGCTCTTTATACCTCTTCGGCAGGAAACACAGACTTCCATGCTTCTGGTATCTTATCTTTCCGAACAGAAAATCTTGAGATGAGAGAGCAGATCCGCCCATTGAATCAAAACGAAGATCAAATCTATCACTCGTTGAACTACTATTGGAATGAACGAGAGAAACAATCAGAAAATACTCTTGGACATACCGTATCAAAAGATTGGATCGAATCTCTAAATACACATTCGCAAGAAGGGCAGCAGCCTGTTACTCGCTATGCGAATGGAAGCATCCATGTCCATGGATTGATGCAAATCAAACCGGAGAATCGTCAAACAGAAAAGGGAAGAGTAGATGGTCTTCCACTATCTGTAGGTGCTACTTTTGACGGAGAAACCTCACCGTCTTCGGAGTATCCAGAATATGCAATCGTACAAGAACCAAATCAGACAAAACCAAATGAACAAAATAATCCGATTATTATACAAGAAGCAAATGGTGTGGCGGAGAATGCAGAAGGAAATATCATTGAACTGAAGCCTTTTACAGTTTTTGTGTCAACTTTCACACCAAATCAAGGAACGCCTGTCTTTGAAGATATGCGTTATTTCCCAGAAAAGATCCAAATCGTTGAAACACAGTCAAGTGCTCAATTTTCTAATCATACCGCTATTTTTTCAGCACCTTCAAAAGGAGAATATACGCTAGAAGTCACTTATCGTTCGGAAATATTTGATGGGGAAAAATGGTCTGCTCATACAGAATCTGTTACCCAGCAAAAAGCGATCACTGTGCGAGAAACTGCCGATGTGCCCCCGGGAAATGACAAACCAGAAAGAGAAAATCCAGGAAATGAATCACCAAATGGAAAACCAAATGGAAAACCTTCTCATCCGGATAGGACAGCAAAAGAAAGTGAAAAAAATGGCACTCAAGGACTCCCAAAAACGGGAGAATTTAATAACCCGTTGCTAGCATTAGCTGGAGGAATTTTGTTAATCGGTGTAGTTGTTTATGTCATGAAACAGCGAAAAAAATAAGTGGAATTTCTCCTTTTATGATGTAAAACAATTGACTGAGGAAAGTAAAAATAGAAGGAAATGAGACCAATAGATGTCTCACTTCCTTCTATCTTTTTATAGATGAGGTTCTCCTTGCTGCTTTTGATTGGCTGTTCTTATTACTTGATGCAGGACAGCTTTTTCACAATCTCTCCACTAAACGGTGTTCAATCAGCTGACCCTCGGTATTAGCTCAACAAACGGCAAAATATGAAGAACTATTTTTCCGTTTTTTTCTCTAATACTCAGGTCAGGACGCTGATTTCACAACCTCTCGATAAACGGTGTTCAAAAGCCAGTTTCTCAGTAGTAAGTCAAATTTATGCAAAAATGTGGAAAGCTATTTTCACAAAATTTTTCTTACTACTTGAAACTAAGCGGCTTTTTCACAACCTCTTACCAGATTCGCACTCTTTTTTCTGGCGCTAGATACATAGCGTCTTGTTCCGTGATACCAAATGTTTCATAGAATTCGTCAAGGTTTTTTGGTTGCACGTTTGCTCGGAGTTTAGCAGGGGCATGGACATCGATTTGCAGTAAAAGTTGTTGGTATTCTTTTTTTGCTTTTGTACGCCAAATCGTTGCCCAATTGACAAAAAATTCCTCGATAGAAAGATCTGATTCCGTTTTTGCTGCTTCCAATGCACAGCTTAGACCGCCTGCATCAGCAATATTTTCCGAAACGGTTAATTTTCCGTTTACTTTTCCGTCAGCAAAAGGCAGACCATCGAATTCTTCGATCATTGCTTGTGCTTTGTTTTGAAATTGTGTAAGATCTTCTTCTGTCCACCAGTTGTTCAAGTTGCCATATTCGTCAAATAAAGCGCCGTTATTATCAAATGCATGGGAAATCTCATGAGCGATAACAGCTCCGATTCCACCATAATTAGCAGAGCTTGATTGTTCTAGACTGTAAAATGGTGCTTGAAGGATCGCTGCCGGAAAGACGATCACATTCCGAAATGGATGATAATAAGCATTGACCGTGTCAGCACTCATTTCCCATTCTGAACGATCCACTGGTTTGTTCCATTTGCTGAAACGATCTTTTAATGTGAGTTTGCTGAAAACAAGAGTATTTGAAAGCAAAGTACCACCCTGATCTGCAGGTACTGTTTTGAACTGGTCGAATAATGCTGGGATCTTATCGGGGTAGCCTACTTGGATACCTAAGTTATTTAATTTTATGACGGCTTTTTCTTTTGTTGCATCCCCAAGCCAGTCATTTTCTTCTAGACGTTTTTTATAAACGGCGATCATTTTTTTCACCATTTGTTCTACGTCTTTTTTAGCAGCTTCGCCAAAATATTTTTTTCCGTAGTAATCGCCAACTACTTGATCGAATTGTCCAGAGGCAAGGTAATACGCTGCTTTTTTCTGAGGCATTGCTTCGTCTGTTCCAGACAATACGCGAGAATAGATTCCGCTGACTTGGCGGAATTCTTCTGATAGATAACCACTAAGAGAACGTACTGTTTTAATGATCATCCAGCTTTTGAATAACGGAAAATGAGCTTCTGTCAGGATGTCATTCAAATGATCGAAGTACACTGGATCAGTTACGATCACTTTATCTGGAGTTGTCCCAATCAAACCCGTGACAAGTTTTTTCAAGTCCAGTTTATCTGTGTATTGAATAAATGTATCAAAAGATTGCGGATTATACATTTTGCTGTAATCTGCGTTTTCTTCTGCACTTTTTACATGAGGAGCAATCAATTTATCAAATTGCACTGCTTGTTCCGTGATTGCTTCTGCCTGACTTTTTTCTTTGCCGGCAAGCTCTAATAACTGAACAGCCATATCAAAGAAAACGCCTATTAGTTGTGCACCGTTGGGGTGGTCTGATGCATAATACGTCTTATCTGGAAGGAATAAAGAAGGCGGATAAGCAAAGAAGGCGTTCGTTTGCGCATTCTTCATATCTGCATCTACATCCAGATTAAATGGCAATGGTAATGTATCCAACAGCCATTCTGGAAATTGCTCATTCAATTCGTCGAAAGACTGCAATGATTCAACTTTTTCGATTATAGGTTGAAGTGGTTGAGCATGCAACTCATTTCTTCGGTCATAATCGTTTGCCAGTTGATAATATGCAAGGAAATGTTTCATTTTTTCTGAAGACACTTTTTCTGGATGGGCAAGCAGATCGTCTGTTTCTCCCATCAAAAGTTGGTCGATCCCGTCAACTAAATCTTGGAAACCGCCTGTAGCTGGTTTATCTGCAGGGATTTTTGCTGTTTTTTGCCATTCTTCATTGACTGCTTCATAGAAATCTTGTTTCAATCGTTCTTTGTTCATTCATCGATCGCTCCTTTTTTGTTTCGTGTGCCCATTATCTTACAAAATGAAGGAATTAACAAATAGAACATAAAAAATTGAAAATTCGAACAATCAAACTGATTTGTTTTTTTCAATCCTTCACTTATAATGAAAAAAAGGAGGCGATCCCAACTGAATCAAGTAGTGGATAAACCTTTATATTTCAAAGTAGATAAAAAAATTAAAAAATTAGCCAGCACTCAGCAGCTGCAGTCAAGAAAAAGTAAATTGCTTTTTTTAGCTCTGGTTTTTGAAGATCAAAGTTATGTGATTATCGATCAATCAGGACATCCGGTAGAATATTCTCCAGCAAAATATACTTATCAAGAGGGTCTTTCTTGTAAAAAATGGAAGCTGATCAATGAAGAGCCAATCGAGTTATCTAGATGGATCAACAGAAAAGAAGATATTCCCGTTTTGATCGAAGAAAAAAGGTCAGGAAAGGAACTCGCAAATTGCTGGGTGGGATTGCCAGAAGAACGTTTTTTGAGGTATAAGAAATGGGCTACCCCCTCAGGCTATCTTTGTGGTACTTACGCGGCAGCAGTTCTCCTTGCCTATTATCAAGACTATCGTAAGGGGTGGATGCTTCCAAATGAGATTTGCAAGAAAAATACGGCTGATTCGTTGGTTTTGACGAAGGCATTGCGTAGCCAGATCCAACCACTAGGACTTCCTACGATTCCTTTTCAGGTTAGTACAGGGATTTCTAGTTTTTTAAAGAAGAATGGCAATCATGAGCGTGCACGAGCAACTCTTCTAGGTTCATGGCAGCGAGCTACAAAACGTATACGTGAAGGCAAACCTGTGATGATTGGTATTTTGAAAGTACTTGGCAGTACATATGGCAATCATTGGGTGACAGCGTACGCTTATTTTGAAACTGAAACAGGAGAACGTTATTACAAAGTACACGACAACTGGGGCGATTATCATAAAGTCATTCCTGCCAGTTGGAGTAACGGAACAGTTTCACTTCCTTAAGAATTTGCTGAAATTAACAGAAAATCTTGGAAAAATATGTTAAACTATCGAAGAATAGAGAAGTTTTGGGGAGGACTACATGAGTAATAAGTATCAGGATGACACGTTGAAGATTTTTAGTTTGAATGGCAACCGTCCATTAGCTGAAAAAATCGCGAAAGTGTTCGGAACAGAATTAGGTAAAAGCGTCGTGAAGCAATTTAGTGATGGCGAGATTTCCATCAATATCGAAGAAAGTATTCGAGGGGATCATGTGTATATCGTTCAATCAACGAATGCACCTGTCAATGACTACTATATGGAACTACTGATCATGATCGATGCAATGAAGCGAGCAAGTGCGAAAACGATCAATGTCGTATTGCCTTACTATGGGTATGCTAGGCAAGACCGCACGGCGAAACCTCATGAACCGATCACTGCGAAATTGATCGCTAACTTGATCGAAGAAGCAGGGGCAACTCGAGTACTGACTTTAGATCTGCACACGGTTCAAGTACAAGGATTCTTTGATATTCCTGTAGATAATTTATTTACGATGCCGTTGTTTGCTCATTATTACCGTCAATTAGGTCTGACGGGAGATGACATCGTAGTTGTTTCGCCAAAAAACAGCGGTGTTCAGCGTGCACGTAGTCTTTCAGAATATTTGAACAGCACATTAGCCATCGTAGATCATGCAGATGATGCTTCAACTGAGGGTGGTTATGTGATCGGTGATGTTCAAGGAAAGACATGTATCATGGTAGATGATATCTTGAACACAGGAGCAACGCTTGCACGAGCAGCAAATGTATTAAAAGAAAACGGCGCAAAAGAAGTATATGCCTGTGCGTCACATGGATTATTGTCCGATCATGCGAAAAGTATTTTAGACAATGCACCAATCAAAGATATTTGTATCACTGATTCTGTTTTCACAGAAGAAAATCGTCATCCAGAAAACTTAACAATCGTTACATGTTCAGAATTAATGGGAGAAGCGGTCAAACGCATCCATGAAAATACACCGATGAGTCCGTTATTCCGTCTGGAAGAAAAAGAATTCGAATAAACAAAAAAAGAGGGAAAGAAGTTGTGACACAAGTGAGCAGCTTCAAGGAGCTGCGACAAGACTTTTGTCACAGCTCCTTTTTTCTATGCCCATGAAACGTCCTCTAGACAAAAATGAGCTCTTCTTTGGTTTGTTCGCTATTTTATGCTAGAATGTGCCTAGCAATAATTTGGAAGGGATGAATGAAGTGAAAACTATTTATCTGGATCATGCGGCAACTACCCCCATGCATCCACAAGTAATTGAAGCGATGACGGCAATCATGCAAGACACGTTTGGAAATCCTTCAAGCATACATGGATTTGGTCGCCACGCGCATGAAAAATTGGAAACAGCAAGACAAATCATTGCAGACAGTCTGCAAGCAAAACCTCACGAGATCATCTTTAATAGTGGTGGAACAGAAGGGGATAATACAGCTATCTTAGAAACAGCGTTCTCGCGTCAAAAAGAAGGCAGACATCTAATCACTACAGCTATCGAACATCCTGCTGTTCTTAATACCATGAAATATTTAGAGACAAAGGGGTTTGACGTTACATATCTGCCTGTAGATGAAAAAGGGAATCTGTCGATCGAAGAGGTCAAAAAAGCGTTACGAGAAGATACGATCTTGGTCTCTGTGATGTACGGGAACAATGAAATCGGAAATTTGATGCCAATCAAAGAAATCGGTGAACTTTTAGCGGATCATCCAGCTTATTTCCATACAGATGCGGTACAAGCGTACGGAAACCAAACGATCCATCCAGAAGAATTAGGAATCGATTTATTAAGTATCTCTGCTCATAAAATCAATGGGCCAAAAGGCGTCGGTTTCTTATATAAACGAGACGGAGTAAATATCCCTGCATTGCTTTTAGGCGGGGAGCAGGAAGAAAAGCGGCGTGCAGGTACAGAAAATTTAGCAGGGATCTGGGGTATGGCAAAAGCAGTTGAACTGCTGTCATCTGAAGAACGTGAAGCACGTAACAACAAATATAAAGGATTCCAGCAATTGATTCTTGATACATTAGAAGCAAACGAAATCCCTTATCAAGTAAATGGTGATTTAACGAATAAACTCCCTCATGTGTTGAATCTTCGCTTAATTGGCGAAGCAAATGATTTGCTACTGATGAAGCTTGATCTTAATGGGGTCGCTATTTCTACTGGTTCAGCTTGTACAGCAGGAAATATCGAGCCTTCACACGTATTAGAAGCAATGTATGGAGAAGATACACCGATACTAAAAGAATCCATCCGTATCAGCTTTGGTTTGGGAAATACCGAAGACGACATCCAGTATTTCCTTGATCAATTAGTTCGTGCTGTCAAAAAATAACTAGTGAAGTCATTCTTATATGAACAGATGTCTGAGAGAACGCCTTCATTTTTTAGGGAACTTAACTGAAAAACCTAGTAAAAATCAGGATAAACTTTTATAATAAAGAGAAACTAATTTTATCGAGGTGAAAATCATGGCATTTGAAACAACAGCAACGGTACTGGGCGCACCAATTAGCTATCGTTTGCATCCTGATGCAAAAAGATATACATTGCGCGATAATGGATTTACAGAAACAAACGGAGGCAATTATCAATTGATCCGACCATTAGATGCCACGCCGCAAAGCAAAGAAGGATTCAAATTAAAAATCACTGTATCAAAAGATATTCAAACATTGAAAATGTCGATCACTACAGCAAATGGATTGAAAGCAGTCAATATTTTCAAAGATCCAAAACAGAAAATGAGCCAAGATAAATTTTATTTTCTGATGGATGGGATGATTAGCCGTGGGTTATTCGAAAAAGTCGAATGATCTGTGGATATAAAAAGACAACTAGTTTTGAAACGGCCTATTGTTAGATGACTAACTTTGTAAGGACGACGCAAATTAGTTGTCTTTTTTATTTTTAAATTTAACACATGTTGTTATTTTTAATATTTTGCTGATTTATTGTTTCTAAGTAAAGAAATTTAAATTGAAACGATTGTTATTTAGGGAAAAAGGTATTTTTTGAAAAAAGAATCCCGTATAATGATTGTTGTGCAAACGCTATACAAAATGAAAAAGAAAAGAGGGATGTTTATGGAAAATGAACAGTCGGTCGTTTTAACGAATTGGAAGAGAAATTATTTGTTCTTTTTATCGGGACAGTTTTTGTCAGTAATCACTAGTATGGTCGTCCAATATGCGATCATCTGGTATTTGACAAGAGAAACCGGTTCGGCGACAATTTTGAGTTTTGCTACTTTACTAGGAATGATTCCCATGGTTTTACTAAGCCCATTTGTAGGACCGCTAGTGGATCGCTGGGATAAAAAAGCTCTTTTGATTGTCACGGATATTATTGTAGCGATTTTCGCGCTTATTTTAGCAGTAGTCGGAACGATTTCAGAATCCTTCCCGATTTGGCTAGTTTTTGTGTCTTTGTTTATGCGTTCGGTCGCACAAACATTCCAAATGCCAACGATCCAGTCGATTATGCCGACAATCGTTCCATCTTCTCACATAACAAGGACGAATGGACAGTTAGGAATGGTCCAGTCAGCGAATTTCATCATTGCGCCAGCTCTAGGTGCGGCTTTGTTTTCAGTCGTTCCTGTCAATTACCTTATTTTATTAGATGTATTGGGGGCAGTTTTTGGTGTCGGCTTATTGATTTTTGTGAAGATCCCAAAAGTTTCTCCTGAAATATTGGAAGTTCCGCTTACTATTTTTAAAGATGCAAAATTTGGGCTGCAGCAATTGATGGATAACAAAGGGTTATGGTACATAACGATCAATGGTGCATTTGTGATGCTGTTGTTCATGCCAGCAATCAGTCTGTATCCATTGATGACGCTAGATTACTTTGGTGGTTCCGTTGGACAGGCGGGAGCAGTGGAAGTAGTCTACGCAGTCGGAATGCTCTTAGGCGGTGCACTGATCAGTTTTATAGGAACATGGAAAGACCGAATGAAACCTATTATTATAGCCTACATCATTATGGGCCTGACGATCGGTGCAAGCGGATTGGTTCCAAACGATAGTCAAGGGTTCTTGTACTTTCTTATCTTGAATGCAGGAGCAGGTTGTGCAACGCCATATTTCAATACACTGCTGATGGCAATGATCCAGCAGAGTTATGAATCGAATGTTTTAGGTCGTGTCTTAGGGAACTTCAACTCTTTGATGAACCTGGCAGGTCCAATTGGATTATTATTTGCAGGACCATTAGCTGATCGTTTAGGGGTAGAAAAAATGTTCTTGTTTTCTGGAATCGGGATTTTATTATGCGGAATCGTTTTATTTTTAACGTCAGCTGCTCGAAATTATGATAAAGAATTACAGAAAAAATTGGTAAAAGAACACCATGAGCAAAAAGACGAATAGTATGGAATGGAGTTGTGACAGAAGTCTTGTTACAACTCCATTTCTGATCCTAATGTTCCTGTGGCAATAAGCCTACTCAAATGAAAAATATGAGTAATTATCTTTATTTGTTTAATACTTGATATAGGGCAGTTTTTTCACGACCTATCGTACTTCCTCTTTGCTTCATAGATTTCTTTGATTTGTTGCTCAGATAACGGAGTGCCAAATGGTAGTTTTTCCTTTAAGAGTTCTCTTTCCGGTGCGTCTACGCCTACATTGACATCGTTCTCGATAGGTACGCTGTAATGATGGATATGTCCATGAAGATTGCGGATAGTGTCGTTAGGCCCGAGCAACATCGGATAATGAGTCAAGTAATATTGTTGATGGTCGAATTTAACGATGGCACCTACATCATAAAAATAAAATTTGGGACTTCCGTCAGTAAGCCTAGGATCATTTTTTTCTAAATAACGGAAAAAAGCACGACTGTCATGGTTCCCTTTGATCAAGTGGATTGTTCCTTGCAGTTGAGTGACCAGTTCCAAAATTTCTGCATTTGCTTTTTCATATTGCGGATGCATAGCAAGGTCGCCTAGATGATAAACATGGTCGGTTTCTTTTATTACTGCATTCCAGCTAGTGATCAACTGTTGGTTCATTTCATCCACATTTGCAAAGAGCCGCGGAGCAAAGTCGTTTTTTCCTAATAAGCGTTCATGGAAAAAGTGCATATCACTGGTAAAGTAATTCATGTATCTCTTGCCTCCCTTTTTTCTTAGAGTAAACAAAATCACTTATCTGAGCAACTCATAACATCTAAAAAGAAAAGGTTGTAAATGAGACGTGCAGCTTTAAGCGATAAGAAGCAATTTTGAAAAATAGTTTTTCACAATTTACAAAATTATTCCTTATTGCCGAAAGGCTGGCCCTTTTTATGAGTATGCCAATTTTTTATATCGAATGCTCAAAAGATGAGTGATTTTTTGGTTGACTATCATGTTTGTGTACTGAATAGGTCCAGTAGAACAGTATTTTTACGACTTGATAATTAAGGGATGAAATTTTCAGAAATATGACGTATAATGTAAAATACTGAAAAGTTGCGACCTTCAACTCGTAGATGTTTCAGAATCTAATTGAAATGATGGTGATATCATGACAGACAACAGCAAAACACGCGTTGTCGTAGGGATGAGCGGCGGTGTCGACTCATCTGTAACAGCACTTTTGTTAAAGGAACAAGGATACGACGTGATCGGAATATTCATGAAAAATTGGGATGACACGGACGAAAACGGTGTATGCACGGCCACGGAAGATTATAAGGATGTAGCGAAAGTAGCTGCTCAAATCGGGATTCCTTATTACTCTGTGAATTTTGAAAAAGAATATTGGGATCGTGTATTTGAATATTTCCTAGCCGAATACCGCGCAGGACGTACACCTAACCCAGACGTGATGTGCAACAAAGAAATCAAATTCAAAGCATTCTTGGATTATGCAATGGATCTTGGCGCCGATTATGTAGCTACTGGACATTATGCGCAAGTCACTCGCGATGAAAACGGCGTGGTCCACATGCTTCGTGGAGTAGACAATAATAAAGATCAAACTTACTTCCTTAGCCAATTATCACAAGAACAGCTTTCAAAAACGATGTTCCCTCTAGGCGGCATGGAAAAATCAGAAGTACGGGCAATTGCTGAACGCGCAGGCCTTGCGACTGCTAAGAAAAAAGATTCAACGGGAATCTGCTTTATTGGTGAAAAGAACTTCAAACAATTTTTGAGCAACTATCTGCCAGCAAAAAAAGGAGATATGGTCACTCTTGATGGTGAAGTCAAAGGACAACATGCTGGCTTGATGTATTATACGATTGGTCAACGTCAAGGACTAGGGATCGGTGGCGGAGGAGATTCGCAAGAACCCTGGTTTGTTGTAGGAAAAGATCTAGCGACAAACACATTATATGTGGGGCAAGGGTTCCATCATCCTGCATTGTATGCCACAAGCTTGGATGCAAGTGAAATCCACTTTACGACGAATGAACCAATGCCAAAAGAATTCAAGTGTACAGCGAAATTCCGTTATCGTCAGCAAGACGTTCCTGTGACAGTTCGCTTATTGGATGATAATCGTGCAGAAGTCGTATTCGACGAACCTGTACGTGCAATCACTCCTGGACAAGCAGTTGTATTTTATGATGGAATGGAATGTCTGGGTGGTGGTTTGATCGACCACGCATATCAAGAAACAAAAGTTTTACAATACGTTTAAGCGATATTAAATGAATCAAAACAGCTATGGCTAACAAAAGAAACACCTTTTCTTTTGGATAGCATAGCTGTTTTTTTGCAATAAAATTAATTTTTATTCATTTTGTACTTGAAATACTTGTGTAAAAAGTTCATAATATCCAATAATATGAATAAAGTTGCTTTTTGTTAAGCAAGAGCAGTTGCAAAATAGAAGGGAATCTTTTGCAAGTGATTTGTTCAATTTTATAAGTGAGGGTGATGGAAATGGAAAAGAAATCGACGGGTATTAGCAAATGGGGACTGGTTGCTCTGGTTGTCAGTTCGTCAATCGGAAGCGGTGTGTTTGGGATCACAAGTGATCTGGCTAGTTCTGCAGCTCCAGGGCCAGCGATCCTTTCATGGATAATCGTTGGGATTGGTATTTTAGCTTTGGTATTATCGCTGAATCATTTAGGAGAAAAACGTCCAGATCTAGATGGTGGTATTTTCGGTTACGCGGAAGCTTCATTTGGTAAATTAGGTGGCTTCATCAGTGGTTGGGGTTACTGGTTGTCTGCGTGGCTGGGAAATGTTGCTTTTGCAACGATGCTGATGAGCGCCATGGGAGAATTTTTCCCGATATTCAAAGGTGGACAAAATGTTCCTTCTATTTTATTTGCAAGTATTTTTATTTGGGGTCTGACTTTATTAGTAAACAATGGAGTTGAAGGAGCGAGCGTCATCAATACAATCGTGACGATCTGTAAATTAGTGCCATTATTCCTATTTTTAATATTTGTATTTATCGCATTTAAAGTGAATATATTCACTGCTGATTTTTGGGGTAACGTATCTGATAATCTAGTGAATGGAACAGGGCAGCAAGGAACGATCTGGTTGCAGATTAAAGGTTGTTTGATGGTTATGATGTGGGTCTTTGTAGGGATCGAAGGCGCAAGTGTTTTAGCCAACCGCGCGAAGAAACGTTCAGAAGCCCAGCAAGCATCGATCATTGGTCTGCTTTGTTTATTGTTTATCTATATCCTTGCTTCGATCTTGCCATACGGCGTCTTATCTCAAGAAGAGTTAGCAACTATTTCACAACCTGCTATGGCAAATATTTTAAAAGGAATCGTGGGAAATTGGGGAGCAGCGCTGATCAATATCGGCTTGATTATTTCGATCATTGGTTCTTGGTTGTCTTGGACGATGCTCCCAGCAGAAACAACGATGTTGATGGCTCGAGACGGTCTGTTGCCGAAAGGTTGGGGAAAAACGAATAAAAAAAATGCCCCAACTTATTCGTTAGTTGTTACTGCAATCTTGACTAATCTATTCTTATTGACTTTCTTAGTTACTGATTATGCCTATCAATTTGCCTATTCTTTATGTACAGCGGCAATTTTGATTTGTTATCTACTTGTCGGGATCTATCAAGTCCAGTTTTCTTTAAAAGAAGGAATCAAAAAACAAGTAGTGATCGGTGGGATTGCTGTAGTTTTTGAATTGATGGGCATCATTTTAGCAGGATTTTCTTATGTCCTTTTATGTAGTATTGCCTATCTTCCTGGTTTTTGCTTCTACTGGATCGCTTGTCGTGAAACCAAACATCAAATTACGGGAAAAGAAAAAGTAATGATTGGGCTGATTTGTGTGGCCGCACTGCTTTCAATCGGGTTGCTTGCTGTAGGCTGGATCAAGATATAAGGGGGAAAGAAACATGAAAATCGCAAATTTCGGTGTAGAAGAATGGCTAAATAAATGGGAAAAGAAAGCGGTATATGATATTGCACAAAGCTCGATCGAAGCATTGACATTAGACGAACTCGTTGGCTTAGATGGGACTAGCGTAAGTGAATTTTTCGAAAAACGCAAAAACGAACCATTGGACTATGGCTGGATCGAAGGATCAGATGTTTTCAAACAAGAAGTCGCTTCTCTTTATCAAACCGTCAATCCGGAAAACATCTTACAAACGAATGGAGCGACTGGTGCTAATCTTTTAGCTCTATACGCGTTAGTGGAAGCAGGAGACCATGTTGTTTCGATGCTTCCTACTTATCAGCAATTATATGACATCCCCAAATCTTTAGGTGCCGCTGTTGACTTTGTTCATTTGAAGGAAGAAGAAGATTGGCAGTTTGATTTAGAACAGCTAGAAGCCTTAGTCAAACCTGAAACAAAAATCATCTGTTTGAATAGTGCAAACAATCCTACAGGCACATTGCTAGATCGGAAAACTTTAGAAAAAATCGCAGAAATTGCTCGTACAGTAGATGCATATGTATTGATAGATGAAGTATATGCGCCTTTAACGGATAAAGGTGAATTCTTGTCGATCGTAGATGTCTATGAAAAAGGTATAGCAACCAATTCCCTATCCAAAACCTACTCCATTCCAGGTATTCGTATTGGCTGGACAGCTACTGGACCTGAGTTGGCAGAAGTTTTTCGAAAGTATCGAGACTACACGATGATTTGCGGCGGAGTCCTGTCAGATGATCTTGCTGTACATGCATTGAAGAATAAAGAAAAAATATTGGAGCGAAACAAAAAGATCATTACAGAGAACCTTGTGATTTTAAAACAATGGGTAGCCAATGAACCGAAAGTTGAACTTGTCGCTCCCAATTACGTCTCTACTTCTTTCATTAAATTAGCCATCGAAGAAGATGACCAGACATTTTGTATCAATTTATTAGAAGAAACAGGAGTACTATTAGTACCAGGAAGTGCCTTTGATTTACCGAAGCATGCCCGACTAGGTTACTGTTGTAAAAAAGAAACCTTGGAAAAGGGATTATTCCTCTTATCTGAGTTCTTGAAAAAACAGGCCTAAACAAAAACACTGCAAGGACAGTCTGTGACAACTGTTCAAGCAGTGTTTTTCATTTACGCTTATTGTCTATGAGAAGGAGAGTGCCCTGAAGATATGGAGACTCCTGAAGCTTTTTCTTCTGCAGTTTCTTGCTGATGGATTTCTTGTGTATTGTGTCGTACAAGCAAGAAGTTGACCAAAACAAGAAGAGAAGTCGAAAGAAAAACGCCACGATAACCAAATGCACTGGAAACACTGGAGCCGATCATAGGCCCTACTACGTTACCAGTTGCTTGGAAAGATTGGTTATAACTGAAGATCCGTCCAGCAGCTTGATGAGGCGAATATTTTGTGATCAATGCTTGGACAGCAGGGAGCAGACAAGCATCAGAGATACCAATCAAAAAACGTAAGGCAGCTAATTGCCAAACATTCGTGACGAATGACATTGGGATATAAACCAGAATCGCAAAACCCAAACCAATCGCAAGTATTCTTTCACTCCCGATCTTGTCACCTAAGCGACCAAATCTTGGAGCGGCTATCAAAGTGGCAATCCCAGGTATCGAAGCGATGATTCCGCTGATCAACGTAACATTCCCATGTCCATGCAGCAATTGGCGAATGTACAGACTGATGATTGGACTAATGGAATTGTTGGATGCTTGGATGATCATCGTTGTGACGAACATACCGATGACGACGTGTGGATATTTCAAGTCTTTGAAAATCTGTTTGGCAGAAACCATGTTTTCTTTTTTCACTGGGACAAATTTTTCATGGACGAAAAACAGACTCAACAAGAAGACGAAAAATAAGATGATCCCTGTAATGAAAAAGGTAGGGCGATAGCCAAACGCTGAAGCAGAGATCCCGCCAAGAAGCGGTCCAAGTAATGTTCCTGTAACAGAACCAGTTGCTAAGGTTCCAAGAACTTGACCACTTTTTTCTTTTGGCGTCCCAGTTGCGACAAGGGCAGTGGCATTACTGATATAACCAGAAAAAATCCCTTGAAGCAGACGCAATGCGACTAATTGATACACACTAGTCACGCAACCCATCAAAGAAATGACGATTGCCATTCCTAATGAAGCACGCAACAGCATCAATTTTCTTCCTTTTTGGTCGGCTAATTTTCCCCACCAAGGAGAGATCAGCGTAGTCACCAAGAAAGTAGATGAAAAAGTCAATCCGCTCCAAAAGTTCAATTGTGACGTACTATAATTACCTAACGTATCTATGTAAAGTGACATAAAAGGCATGACTAAACTAAATCCGATACCAGCCATAAATGTTCCAAACCATAAGACAAACAAGTTTTGTTCCCAAGTTTCTCTTTTCCTAAATAATTTTTCCTTTATTCTTGCAGCCAATTAGACTCCTTCTTTCTGAAAATTTTCATCTACAGCTCTTTATTATAAACTACAATATGTAGTTTATCAATGAAAGTCTCTTTTTTCTCTTTCTTTTTCGTGGTAAACTGAAAGAGTGAAGGATTTATTTTATGAGAGGAAACATGGAAATGAAAAAAAGAAATCTGTCTCAAGAGAAAATCATCGACTGCTTTCGAGAACTAGCAGAAGAGATGGATGTTCAGCAAATAACCTTTCAGCATTTAGCCAAACGCTTGGATATCAAGGCTCCCTCGCTGTATAACCATTTCAAAAATATTCGTGATGTCAAAACAGCGCTAACAGCGAAACTTCTGCAGGAACTTAATGACCAGCTGCGTCGGGCTCTTGTAGGAAAAAGTGGTCAGGAAGCACTGCAGATCTATGCAGAAACTTATCGATCCTTTGCTTTTTCAAATCAAGCAGTGTATGAGTTACTGATCAGTGTACCGCATACCAATGAAGCTGTTTTATTAGATGGAATCCATGAAACGAATCAGATCATTTTGCAGATATTTGAGGCTTTTCAATTAACGAAAGAAGAAAAAGTTCATCGAAGCAGGGAACTTCGTAGTATGATCCACGGTTATCTTTCCTTACGTTTTTTAGGATACTTTACAAAAGAACCAACAATCGATCCAGAAGACAGCTATTTTTGGATGATCAATGACTTTATCGCTACTTTGCCTTAAACAATCAGATTCATTTGTAACAATTTTAAGATGTTCATTAAATGACCCTTTTATAAGAGAAAATTCTTGCAACTTTCTTGAAAAGTGACTAAGATGAGTCTAGAAAAGCTGAAAGAAGGAGCACGAGTATGTATCAAGTAATTACCATGTTCGGGGACAATGAGCCTTGGTGGTTTTTTGAAGACTGGGAAGAAGATATTGAAGCAGAAGAAACATTCGAGTCTTTCGAAGAAGCACGACAAGCGTACGAAAAACAATGGAACGAAATCCATCAAAATTATGAATATATCAATGCAAAAAGTAACTTTCTCAGCGCCTTTTGGAATGACGGAGATGAGCGCTGGTGTGAAGAGTGTGACGATGATTTACAGCAATACAAAGGACTTGCGTTGTTGAAAAATCATCAGCCCATCACAGTAGAAAGCGGAAAGGAATTTTATGAAACAACTAATTCTAGCGGAAAAACCAAGCGTTGCGAAAGACCTAAGCAAGGTGCTTGGTGCTAATCAAAAGCACAAAAATTATTATGAAGGACCCAAGGTGATCGTTACTTGGGCCCTTGGTCATTTATTAGGATTGAAAATGCCGGAAGATCTGAATAAGGAATGGCAGAGCTGGCAAATGGACACGTTGCCAATGATCCCTAAAAAACTAGGAATCAAACCACTTCCTAAAACAGGACATCAATTAAAAGCAATCAAGCAGCTAGCTCAGCGAAAAGATGTCTCAGAAGCAGTCATTGCGACAGATGCCGGAAGAGAAGGGGAACTTGTTGCTCGCTGGATCTTAGAGTATGTGCATTTCAATAAACCAGTGAAGCGGTTATGGATCTCTTCTCAAACAGATAAAGCAATCAAAACTGGATTCAAGCAACTAAGACCTGCGAAAGAATATGATGCATTGTATGAATCTGCTCTTGCCCGGGCAAAAGCGGACTGGCTGGTAGGATTGAATGTGACCAGAGCCTTAACTGTGAAGTACGCGGATAATTTATCAGCAGGCCGTGTGCAGACACCGACACTAGCATTAGTGAGAGACCAAGAAAAGAAAATCGAGCAGTTCCGTCCACAAACGTATTTCACGATCACGTTGCAAGCTGGAAAAGAACAAGCCAAAATGCTTCAAAAAAATCAATTTGCTTTAAAAACACAAGAAGAAGCACAAAAACTTGTTCAATTGATCAGTACAAGCAAAGGAACTGTCACAGAAGTCCAAGAAAAATTAAAAACGGAATCTGCGCCATTGCCTTATGATTTAACAGAGATCCAAAGAGAAGCCAATCAACGCTATGGCTATTCTGCAAAGAAAACATTAAATCTTGTACAAAGTTTGTATGAGACCCATAAGATCGTTACTTATCCGCGTACAGACAGCAAATATCTGACAAATGACATGAAAAGTACGATGAAAGAACGATTGCAAGCAGTCAGCGACTTTGCTCCTGAGGTCAAGCAGTATTTGAAAAACGGAGCCATCGTCCAACAGACAAAAGTATTCCAAGACAGTAAAGTGACCGATCACCATGCACTTTTGCCAACTGAAAACAGAGCACGTTATGAAAAATTAAGTAATGAAGAGCAAAAAATCTATCAAATGATTGTCTCTCGTTTTTTAGGACTGTTTGCTCAACCCCATAAAGTCAGCCAAACAAAAGTTACGGTTGAATTTGGTAAAGAACGATTCATTTTTCGGCAAAATCGTGTCGTCCAAGCAGGATGGAAAGGCGAAACTGAAACTGAGACGGAAACAGTCAAATGGGAAAAAGGAATGAGAATCAATCCCGATTTCGCCATCAAAAAAGAACTATCTGCACCGCCTAAACCATTGTCAGAAGCAAGCTTGCTTGGTCAAATGGAAAAATACAGTCTGGGAACCCCAGCTACGCGTGCAGAGATTATCGAGAAACTAATCAAATCTGAACTGATGGAACGTACCCCTCAAGGACTGCAAGTATCTCCTAAAGGTAAGCAATTATTAGTATTGGTAAATCCCTCTTTAGTAACACCAGATTTGACAGAAAGCTGGGAAAAAGACCTTGAAGCTATTGCTGCAGGAAAGAAACAAGCAGGAACCTTCTTGAATGGAATCGAAAAAGAAACAAAACGCTTGGTGAATGAGATCAAATCAAGCAAACAAGAATATCAAGATTTCTCGATTACCCAAAAGAAATGCCCAGAATGTGGGGCCAATCTGCGCGAGAAAAACACACGTGACGGCAAAATCTATGTCTGCACCAATTCAGATTGCAACTACCGCAGAAGAAAAGATCCAAAAGTCTCTAATCATCGATGCCCGCAATGTCACCGGAAAATGGAAATCATCGAAGGTAAAAACGGTGCTTATTTCCGTTGTAAATACGATGGAACGACAGAAAAAATGCTTGATAAAAAAGAGCAGAAGAAGAAAATGACCAAACATGAAGAACGACGCTTGCTGAAAAAATATGCACAAGCAGAAGAACCAGAAGAAAGCCCATTAGCAGCAGCACTAAAAGCGGCAATGAAGAAATAATAAGATATGAAAGAGGTTGTGACAGAAGTGGTCAGCTTCAAGAAATAAGAAGGAATTTACGAAAATTGCTTCTCAAATTTTTGTGAAATTTCGGCTTATTTCCGAAGAAGCTACTTCTGGAACACCATTTATTCGGAAAAAAGGACTGTGACAAGACTTTTGTCACAGTCCTTTTTCATTTAAAAAAATGTTTACTTCATTTGACGTATATTATTGGTGAGGCTTCAATTCATTTGGCTTCACTTTTTCTGTTTCTCTTATGATATAAACAGGACGCTGTTTCGTTTCTAAGAAGATTTTCCCGATATATTTCCCGATGATTCCAAGACATAACAATTGGATTCCACCAATGAACAGGAAGATCGAGACCATGGAAGGCCATCCTGATGTAGGATCACCAAACAACAATGCCCGCAAAATAATGAACAAAATTGCAATACCAGAACCGACACAAGACAAAGCGCCGATAAATGAAGCAATCGTTAACGGTGCATCCGAGAAGTTCACGATACCATCAATCGAGTAGTTGAATAATTTCCAGAAGGACCAAGATGTTTCGCCAGCCACACGTTCGCGGTTTTCATAAGAAATATATTCTGTTTTAAACCCGACCCAGCTAAATAATCCTTTTGAAAATCGGTTGTATTCTGTTAATTCTAGGACGGCATCCACCATTTGACGAGTCATCAAGCGGAAATCACGAGCGCCATCGACCATTTCTGTATCGCTGATTTTATTGATCAACTGGTAGAATTTTTTCGCAAAGAAACTGCGTATCGCAGGCTCGCCTTCACGAGTCGAACGCCGGGTGCCGACACAATCGATATCAGAAGTAGTGATCCGGTTGATCATCTCAGGAAGCAGTTCGGGCGGATCTTGCAGATCAACATCCATCACGGTCACTAAATCTCCTGTAGAAGCTTGCAATCCAGCGTATAGAGCCGCTTCTTTCCCAAAATTTCTGGAAAATGAGACAAAGCGGACATAAGGATAAGCTGAGGCTAGCTTCTTGATTGCTGCTAACGTACCGTCTTTTGATCCGTCGTCAATAAACAAATATTCGAACTCATGGGCACCTTTGAATTTTTCAACCTCATCAAAAAAAAGAGGAACAGTTTTTTCTTCATTAAAACATGGGACAACAATTGATACTTTCATCGTTTCTATCCTTTCAATCGTATGTTTATATATGGTTTACATTCAAAATTTAATAAACCTTAAATAACACCTTTAAAATTTGATTTTACGTAAAAGAACAGGTATTCTTTTTGTAAACTAACGTATTTAGTTTACCATGTTTCCTCGGTTTATCAAACTTTTAAGAACAATTTTTATTAGTTGGCAAGTAGTTTTGGATAGAGAAAAAGGAGGAAGTTCCAGTCTATTGACTAGGAGCAAACAAAATGAAAATACACACACCTATCGGCTTTTTATGGTTAGATGCAGATGAATCCGGATTGACTGCTGTATCTTTTCAGCCAATTTCAGAAAGCGAATCAGCGAATCAGCAAATTTTAACGCGCACACAAGAACAGTTTGAAGAATATTTTGCGGGAAAAAGAAAAGAATTTGATGTTCCTTTATCTATAAAGAGAGGTACGCCTTTTCAGCAAAATGTCTGGAAAGCTTTGTCGACCATTCCTTATGGAGAAATCCGAACGTATAAAGAAGTAGCCGTTGCTGTTGATAGTCCGAAAGCTGTGCGAGCGATTGGGCAGGCAAATCGAACCAATCCATTGCCAATCGTTATTCCTTGTCATCGAGTGATCGGGCAAAATGGAAAACTGACAGGATATATGGGAAACGCAATAGATGGGGTTGAAATCAAACGCCAATTGTTGTTGTTAGAAGGATATCTGCAAAATTAAAAACAGTTGTGATTCGGACATTGTTCCATGCGAGAATCACAACTGTTTTTTCATGTTCATTCTAAACTTTGATCAGCCAAATAAATAGTAAAGCCATCACTGTTTGGAGAAGCCCGACAGCTAATCCATAAAATAAGAAGCGTGTACCTTCTTTCATGAATTTTGCAAAGTCTAAACGCAGACCAATTGCCGCTAAAGCAGTGATCTCAAACCAGCTGCTGATAAAATGTGCCGATTGGTCAATAACTACAGGTAAAGAAAACAAGCTGTTGACCAAACAAAAGATCACAAACCCTAATACATACCAAGGAAGTGGTAATTTTCGTTTTTTCTGCGTATCAGTTGGCGTTTCAAACAGAGCTGGTTGTTTCTTGTGCATGAATTTTTCAAACAGATAGACAACAACAACGAGCATCATAATACGTAGAATCTTAAATAGCATGGCGAATTCGACAACAGAATTGTCAAGTAAGCTTGCCCCAGCGACTACTTGACCAACAGATTGGAGTGTGCCACCCAAAAGTGCACTTTTTTCAATGAGATTTCCACCAAACAACTGTAATCCAAGAAAAGGGAGAGTCAACATCATCACAGTACCCAGTAGATTGACTAGTGTGATGATCTGTCCTTTTTCTTCCTCTTTCGCATGGATGGAAGGGGCGATCGAAGCAATAGCAGAAGAACCACAAACAGCGTTTCCTCCAGCCATCATCAAAGAAGAAGTATCGCTGAATTGCAGTTTTTTACCAATCAAGTAAGCACCGATGATAGTGACTGACATTTGCAGTAACACAAAAACAATTCCTTTTATACCAATTTGAGCAATCGTTTGAGCTGTGACAGTTGCACCTAGTAAAAAAACAGAGAATTCTAATAGTTTGCTTTCAGCAAATTTTGTGCCGATTGCTAGAACAGGCTGTTTAAAAAAAGTATTTCCTAATAAAATACCCAATAAAATAGCAATAGTCGCTCCACCTAACTGTGGCAGATAAATAGCAAGAAGCCTGCTGAAGGCAGCGATGGCAAAAGAAAGCAGTAAACCGGGTAAGATTTCGCGGACCGCTGAATCCTTTACAGATTTTATTGGATGTGACAATGATTTCATTTGATCGGTTCCTTTCGTCAATAAATACTAAAAGCATACTCGAACATAGTAGCACTAAACCAGTATTTTGACAAAAGAACAAGAGGTCGTGACAAAAGTCTTGTCACGACCTCTTGTTTCGAATAAACGGTGTTCAAAAGCCAGTTTCTCGGTATTAAGCCCAACCAGTACAAAAACATGAACAGCTGTTTTTGTTTGGCCGTTCTTATTACTTGATGCAGAACAGCTTTTTCACAACCTATTGAATCGATTATTAAGCGATTTTTTTAGAAACAAATTTTCCATGTTTGCTATGTTCTTTAATTAAGAAACGTACGTAATGAGCAAGAACGTAGAAGACAACTACACTTGCAAACAGACATTCCGCAACTTTTAAGAAATCCAATACGCTACTATAGATACCTAAACTGTTGAAGTAATGAACAGTAGTAAATATAGCTGTTGCAGAGATAACAAGCGGGAATGTAAAGGCTGCATAGCTTGGATAAAAACGAAGCTTGAACAAACGTGGAAGCATAGACAGCACAACGAAATACAATACTTGAGATAAAGCGAACAATGCTACGACAAGATAAAAATTAGGTTCAGCAAAGTTTTTAAGATAACCTGTTAGGCAAAGAGAACCAGGTGCTGCAACGATCGTAATCAGCGGACGTGTCGGATGAGCCATATTTCTTACGAAAAAGACACGTTTGATGATGATCGGCAATAAGAACGCATAGCAGATCAATGAAATCCAAAAGAAAATTTTTCCAATAAGCGGGAAGAAGTTCCCGGCAGTTACAGTGATGACCCCAAATCCAACGTAAATGATAAACCAGCTTGGATAAATTGCTTCAATTGAAAGATCAGCTTTGATAACATGGTGATAATTGAAATAAAAGACAAGGATCACTTGGAAGATAACAGCGCACAGCCAAATGAATTTGACAATTGGTGCAATACTTTCATATGAAACAAAATAAGTACAAATAACCATGAGTGACATCGTAAAAGTTGGTGAAACGGAGGCGATGATTGGATCATGCAACGTTTGTTTCGTGTGTTCGAATAAGATAAACAATTTAACAAAAATGAATATCATAAGAATCATAGAGATACCGCCAGTTAGATTGCCTAAAGCAACATGGTGATAGTCTTTAAACAGATTTCCAAGGGAAGCTAACCCAAGGATCAACCCGCAGATCGGGATCGGAATAATTTTCAAAAAGTTCTTCATATATAATATTCTCCTTTTTATTTAATAGATTTTAGTACCAAGATGAACGAATACATTGTAAAATGAATAGGAATGTATGATTACGAGCAAGCAGACAGCTGATTGTCTTCATCTAATTTACTAGTTGGATCAGCAACTGTTTTGTTGTACATTTCTATTATAGATGGTTTTTTGTATATTTAAATCAAATAGTTTTTATAGTAATTATCATAAAAAGTTATGGAAGTGGTGCCATGTTTAAGTTATTAACGACTTTTCGAGCAGTATATGAAACAAGAAATTTTTCCAGAGCAGCAGAAGTACTGTTTTTATCTCAACCAGCAGTCTCGAATCAAATCAAACAGTTGGAGCGGGAATTGAATATCGATCTTTTTCAACGTAACGGAAGAAAAGAGATGCTTCCAACTAAGCAAGCCGACTTATTATATGAACGGACACTGGTTTTGTTAGAAGAATGGGAAGAAACTCAGCAAAAATTGCTCAATGAACAAAATGAAGAAGAAGTATGTCGGATCGTTGCTTCCCACACCTTTGCTGTCTATCTTTTGCCTCAGTTGATGAAACATCTGATCAAAAGGTTTCCTAAAGTGCATTTTGAGATCGAAATCGCGAATTCTCATGAATCATTAGAACAAGTAGCGAAACATGAATCCGATTTTGGTTTTATCGAAAAGCCATTAGAGACTTCCGGCGTACAAAGATACTCTTTGATGGAAGACCAGCTAGTCATCGCTGGGGACCCAAAAAGCAAATTGTGGCTTGTAAGAGAAGCAAACTCTGGTGTTTTTCATTATACGCAGCGTTATTTTGAAGAGATGAATATCCAAGATAAGAAGATGATCGTGAAAAGTAACGATGTAATTGTTGCGTTGCTGAAGGAAGGAATCGGTCGCTCGATTTTGTCTAAGCGCTCTGTTCCAGAAAATGTGCCAATGACTCCGTTGAATTTCCATCGATATTTTTATTTCATCCAACGAACCAATCTGGTTTCTGATCAGCTGCTAGAGATTGCCGAAGAGATCCTTCGATACAATGAAAGCACAGAAACTTCTCACAGCGAGGAGAATCTCAGCTGGTAGATAATTGCATGTATCAAAAAAAGTTCTATGATACACTAAAGATAAGCAGTAGGCTTTTGTACTGCATTTGCTCAAGCAACTGCACAAACGGAAAGTTAATTTTTCCCAAATGTCTATGGAAAGACTTTCCATTATCTAACTGGACCGCTATAATAATCAGCAGTATGGTTTTTAAGAAAAGGGATGAAACATGGAAAAAAAATTAAAAGCTTCGAACGATAATCGTATTGATTATGGCGTGATTTTACCAGTCTTTCTGTTATGTTTGATTGGTCTGCTCTCATTATATGTAGCACTTAGCCATGATCCGAACAATCCAGCAGTCTTGAAAGGCGTAGGGATGCAAGTTGTCTGGTATTTAGTTGGAGCGGCAGCAATCGTTGTCATCATGCATTTGAATTCCAAATGGATCTGGAAACTGACTCCTTACCTTTATGGTTTGGGGTTAGTGGTAATGGGACTCTTGCTCAAATTCTATGATCAGAATTTAGCTGCTTCAACAGGGTCTAAAAACTGGTTTCGATTCGGTGCGTTTACTTTCCAGCCAGCAGAGTTGATGAAGATTGCGTACATCTTGATGATGGCACTGATCGTAACTAAACATAATACGCAAGTAAAAGAACGGACGATGAAATCGGACTTTTGGCTGATTGGGAAGCTCTTGATCGTGACAATACCGGTTTTAGCATTGATCATGGCCCAAGATGACTTTGGAACGATGCTTGTCTTTCTTGCGATCTTTGGCGGGATTTTCTTGATGTCTGGAATCTCTTGGCGCATCATCGCACCTGTAGTAATCTTGGCAGTAGTCGTTGGAGCAGGAACGATCTTCTTGGTTACGACTGAAGGCGGAAGAGACTTGCTTTACAAAGTTGGCTTCAAATCTTATCAGTTTGCACGTATTGATTCATGGCTGGACCCTTTCCATGATACGTCAGGAATGAGTTATCAGCCGGCCCAAGGACTTTTGGCAATTGGTACCGGTGGCTTGTTTGGTAAAGGATTCAACGTAAGCAATATTTATGTGCCTGTTCGTGAGTCCGATATGATTTTTACCGTTATCGGTGAAAACTTCGGCTTTATCGGTGGTGCATTCGTCATTTTCTTGTATTTTATTTTAATCTATCGTATGATTCGGGTGTGTTTCGATACGAATAATGAATTTTACGCCTATATCGCAAGCGGTTTGATCATGATGCTGCTGTTCCATGTCTTTGAGAATATTGGAGCAAATATCGGATTACTTCCTTTAACAGGGATCCCATTGCCTTTCATTAGTCAGGGAGGATCTTCGATTTTAGGGAACATGATCGGTATCGGGTTGATATTATCGATGAGATACCAAAATGAAGCACCTGCAAGATCTTCAAGGAGGTAAGAAAATTGTACACCTTTTACTGGTACCCGAAATGTTCAACATGCAAAAAAGCCAAAGCGTGGTTAGACCAGCATGGCGTTAGTTATCAAACTGTTGATATGATCAAAGAAGTACCGAAGGCCTCAACGATTGAGACTTGGCTAGAAACGAGTCAAGTACCAATCCGTCGCCTGTTCAACACAAGCGGGATGAAATATCGGGAACTTGGACTGAAAGATCAAGTAGGCGAGTTTACGGCTTCAAAAGCGAGCCAAGTCTTATCGACAGATGGTATGCTGATCAAGCGGCCACTGATCTTACGAGAGGACCAGCTTGTTGCAATTGGATTCAATGAAAAAATTTATGAAGGAGAACTGATATAAAATGGCAGGCAAGCATTTGAAGAAAAAGGACAACCTTTGGATCTTATTTAATGGAAAAGAATACTGTGTTGGTTTGACAAATGAAGCGCAAGAAGAACTTGGAGACATCACGTTTGCCAATCTGCCAAAAGCAGGACAATCGCTAAAAAAAGATGAACCTCTGATCGAAGTTGAAGCGGAAAAAGCGGTCAATGAATTTGCCAGCCCGCTAACGGGTACAGTTTCTTCTGTTAATGATAAAATCGGTGAAGATATCAATATCTTGAATGATTCAGATGAAATGAATGCGTGGATCTTAAGTTTCAAAGATGTTGATCCAAAAGAATTTGACGAATTATAAAATCAGAAAATCACTTGAAAAAAGTTGACACTGATTCTTCCAGTTGCTATAATCATAAGCAATCCTATATGAAACGAGAAAGCTTTGAAAAGAAGAGTACATGTCACGGACGTTTGAAGAGAGCCCTGTTTGCTGAAAATGGGTAACGAAAATGAGATGGAAGATGGTCTTAGAGCAGAGTAAGCGAGCGTAAGCAAACTTACTACGGGAGTGCCCGTTACAGCGCGACAGTATACGGAAAGAAGCTAAGTCCAAGTACTGGAAGAGGCTGTTATTGCGAAGTAACGGTAAATCAAGGTGGTAACACGGAAGTTCAAGCTTTCGTCCTTTTGCTTAAGGCAAGAGGGCGAAGGCTTTTTTGTTTGAAAAATCATAAGAGAAAGATGTGAATGGCATGTCATTAATCCAACTAACGAATGTCAAAAAGACATTCAATGGGAAAAACGGAAACATCCAAGCCGTCAATGACGTTTCACTAAACGTTGAAAAAGGGGATATTTATGGAATCGTCGGCTATTCTGGCGCAGGAAAAAGTACATTAGTCCGTCTCCTGAATGGACTTGAGCTTCCCACGAGCGGCGAAGTGATCGTAAACGATCAAGATATTACAAAATTAAAAAACAAAGAATTACGTACATTCCGAAAGAAAATCGGTATGATCTTCCAGCATTTCAACCTGTTATGGTCAAGAACTGTACTTGAAAATATCCAGCTGCCGCTGGAATTAGCTGGCGTACCAAAGAGCAAACGTAAAGAACGGGCAGAAGAACTGTTGCGTTTAGTCGGGTTAGAAGGACGCGGACAAGCATATCCTTCACAACTTTCCGGCGGACAGAAACAACGCGTCGGTATCGCACGAGCATTGGCAAATGATCCTGAGATCCTGCTTTGTGATGAGGCTACTAGCGCATTGGACCCGCAAACAACAGAAGAAGTATTAGACTTATTGTTAGCGATCAATAAGAAATTGAATTTGACCATCGTCTTGATCACACATGAAATGAATGTGATCCGCAAAATCTGCAACAAAGTCGCTGTGATGGAGTTGGGGAAAGTCGTAGAAGAAGGAGACGTATTGACTGTCTTCAGACAACCGAAAAAAGAAGTAACCAAACGCTTTGTACAACAAGACATCGAACCAGAAGCTGATTCGACAGAACTATTAGCTGAACTCATCAAAGAAAATCCAAGCGGCCGTTTGGCAACTTTGACCTTTAGCGAAAGAAATGCCAACGAGCCAGTCATTTCCCAAGCGATTCGACGCTATAACATCGATGTCAACGTTGTGTATGGAAAGATCAAACAAGTGAAAGAAGGTTCCTTTGGTTCATTGACTGTCTTGATGACTGGTGAAACCAAAGAATTAGATCAAGCAGAAGTGTTCATCAAAGAACAAGGAGTAGGAATTGAGGTGATCCATCGTGGATAAAAGCTTTTCAGAAACATATCTAGATTTTAAACAAATCAACCCGGAAACGATGAATCAGGCTATCCTTGATACACTATATATGACATTAATCTCAATGGTCTTAGTGACGATCATCGGATTAGTTTTGGGATTGATCCTTTACTCTATTGGACGCAAAAACAAACCGTATGCTCGAATCATTTATGGAATCGTATCGATCATCAGTAATATTTTCCGGTCAACGCCATTTATGATCCTGATGGTTTTGATCATTCCATTTACTAAAGCAATCGTAGGCACTATGCTAGGTGCGCAAGCAGCCATTCCAGCTCTTGTTTTATCCGCAGCACCATTTTATGCCCGTCTAGTAGAGATTGCTTTTCGTGAAGTCAGCCCTGGTGTACTGGAAGCAGCAGATGCAATGGGAGCAAGTTACTGGGAAATCATCTGGAAGGTCTTGATACCTGAAAGTATTCCCGCATTGATTTCTGGATTAACAGTTACAACGATCTCGATGATCGGATTTACTGCGATGGCCGGCGCGATCGGCGCAGGTGGACTTGGAGGTCTTGCTTGGCAGGAAGGCTACCAGCGTGGTAATCTGACAGTGACATTCGTTGCGACTTTAATTATTTTACTAATCGTATTTATCGTTCAAGGAATCGGTGATTTCTTAACTAAGAAAACAGACAAAAGATAATAGGATATAGGGGGATGTAGGATATGAAAAAGAAAATTTTTGGATTTGCAGCAGCGCTTTTGCTGACTGTAGGATTAGCAGCATGCGGTAACAACAGCGACAGCAAAGATTCAGCAAATAAAGCAGACGACACGACATTGAAAGTCGGCGCTTCACCGACACCGCACGCAGAGATTTTGGAACATGTGAAACCATTATTGAAAGATGAAGGAATCGATCTTGAAATCGTCAAATTCGATGACTATGTATTACCGAACCAATCTTTGGAAGAAGGCGACATTGATGCCAATTACTTCCAGCATATTCCTTATTTGAACAAAGAAATCAAAGAAAAAGGATATGACTTTGTCAATGCCGGTGCTGTCCACATCGAACCAATGGGCTTGTACTCTAAAAAAGTCAAAGATGTTTCCGAATTAAAAGATGGTGCAACAATCATTACTTCAAATTCTGAATCAGACTGGGGACGCATCATCACAATTCTACAAGATGCTGGCTTAGTCAAAGTCAAAGATGGAGTAGATCTGGAAACAGCAACATTCGATGATATTGAAGAAAACCCTAAGAACTTGAAGTTCAACCATACGATCGACCCATCACTTTTAGCTTCTACGTACCAAAATGATGAAGGTGACCTAGTTGCAATCAACGCAAACTTCGCTTACGGCGCAGGGTTGAATCCATTAGAAGATGCCGTATTGCTTGAAAAGGACAACTCTCCTTACGTGAATATTATTGCGACTCGTAAAGGTGATGAAGACAGTGACAAAATCAAAAAACTGATTGAAGTGCTTCACCGCAAAGAAGTCCAAGAATGGATCACAGACAAATGGGGCGGCTCTGTTAAACCAGTAAAGGCTGATGCAAAATAAGGTATGGAACAAAAAAGATGAGAAATAAGTCTGTAATGGCTTATTTCTCATCTTTTTTATACCTATTCTAATTTAGAAATCAAAATTGTTTAATAATAAATAAAAGATATTTGATTTTAGTAAGGAAGGTCATTGCGCTTCATTCTCAATTAGTCTAAAATGAGTGAGAACGAAAGATAATTTGGGGGTATAATGCATGTCTGTCTTAGAAATAAAAAATCTACATGTGTCGATCGAGGAAAAAGAAATCCTTAAAGGCGTAAACCTAACAATGAAAACCGGAGAAATCCATGCCATCATGGGACCTAACGGCACAGGAAAATCTACCTTATCTGCCGCTATCATGGGCAATCCAAACTATGAAGTAACAGAAGGCGAAATTTTGTTTGACGGGAAAAATGTTTTAGACTTGGAAGTAGATGAACGTGCGCGACTTGGCTTATTTTTAGCTATGCAATATCCAAGTGAGATACCAGGTATCACGAATGCGGAATTCATGCGTGCAGCGATCAATGCGAAACGTGATGAAAACGACAAAATTTCTGTTATGGCATTTTTGAAAAAGTTAGATGAAAAAATGGCTTTACTAAATATGCCAGAAGAAATGGCTGAACGTTATCTGAACGAAGGTTTTTCTGGCGGAGAAAAGAAACGGAATGAGATCCTGCAATTGTTGATGTTAGAACCAACATTTGCAATTTTAGACGAAATCGATTCAGGTCTGGATATCGATGCTTTGAAAGTCGTTGCTAAAGGAGTAAATGAAATGCGCGGAGACAATTTCGGTGCATTGATCATCACCCACTATCAACGATTATTGAACTATATCACACCTGATGTCGTTCACATCATGATGGAAGGCCGAGTAGTCATGACAGGGAATGCTGACCTAGCTAAACGTCTGGAAGCAGAAGGCTACGCTGGTATCAGTAAAGAATTAGGAATCGACTATAAAGAAGAAGAAGCGTAAGGGGGAGCAAGAATGAAAGAAAAAAACTGGCTCGATTATCTTGACGCGGTAAATGATTTTTCTTTAAGTAAAGGCGAACCTGATTGGATGAGAACCTTCCGTCAAGACGCACTAGCGAAAGCAGATGAACTGCCATTGCCGCATATCGATCGGGTGAAATTCCATCGCTGGTCGTTATTTGATGTGAAAGAAACACAAACCATCAGTGAAACAGGCACGATTCCGGCATTTGATGCAATGAAAGACAATCCTGTGCTTGTCCAACAAGGTTCATGGACGATTTTTGAACAACTGCCTGTGGAATTAGCAGAAAAAGGAGTCATTTTTACCGACTTGTTCACTGCAATGATCGAATATCCAGAACTAGTCCAAGAATATTATATGAAAAAAGCAGTAAACATGAACGAAGACCAATTGACTGCACTCCATGTAGCTTTTATGAACAGCGGTATTTTCCTGTATGTGCCTAAAAATGTCGTGATCGATGAACCACTCGAGTCCTTATTCATTCAAGATGGCGCATCCGATGAGCACTTCTTCAAGCATGTGTTGATCGTGGCAGATGAACATAGTGAATTTTCTTATCTGGAACGTTTCCAGACAACCAAAGAACAAGTAGCAAAATCATCAGGTAATATCATCGTGGAAGTCATCGCTAAAGCTGGTTCAAAAATCAAATATTCAGCCGTAGATCAATTAGGAGAAAATATTACTTCTTATATGAATCGCCGTGGGCACATTTTACGAGATGCTTCTGTCGACTGGGCAATTGGTGTCATGAATGACGGTCATGTGATCGCTGACTTTGACTCAGATTTAGCAGGAGAAGGTGCACACGCAGAAGTCAAAATCGTGGCAATCAGCTCGGGCAGACAAATCCAAGGAATCGATACGCGAGTAACCAATAAAGCCCCTCATACGATCGGGCATATTTTGCAACACGGAGTGATCCGAGAAAAAGGAACATTGACCTTTAATGGTATCGGCCACATCTTGAAAGGGGCAAAAGGTGCAGATGCCCAACAAGAAAGTCGTGTCTTGATGCTTTCTGATAAAGCACGTGGTGATGCGAATCCTATTCTTTTGATCGATGAAAACGAAGTAACTGCTGGACATGCTGCCAGTGTAGGACGAGTTGATCCAGAAGAAATGTACTATCTGATGAGTCGAGGATTGCATAAAGAAGAAGCAGAGCGCTTAGTGATTCGAGGATTCCTCGGTTCTGTCTTAACAGCAATCCCTGTAGAACAAGTTCGGAAAGAATTAGTCGAAGTAATCGAAGGGAAGTTGAATGGATGATCGATGCTAAAAAGCTACGCAATGATTTTCCTATCTTATTTCAAGACGTCAATGATGAACCTTTAGTTTATCTGGATAATGCAGCGACGACCCAAAAGCCAAAACAAGTACTCCAGGCATTAGCGCACTATTACGAACACGATAACGCCAATGTTCATCGCGGTGTCCATACGTTAGCAGAACGCGCGACCCATGATTATGAACAAGCAAGAGAAAAAGTACGGGCGTTCATCCATGCAAAAGAAACAGCAGAAGTGCTGTTTACTCGTGGTACGACGACAAGCTTGAATTGGGTAGCCAGAAGCTTCGGCGACCGCTATATCAAAGCAGGAGACGAGATAGTGCTCTCTTACATGGAACATCATTCTAATGTTATCCCGTGGCAGCAGTTGGCAAAACGAACAGGTGCTGTCTTGAAATATATCGAACTAACAGAAGAAGGCTTCCTGGATATGGAGGATGCAGCGAAAAAGATTACGGACAAAACCAAAATCGTCTCCATTGCTCATGTATCCAATGTCTTAGGTGTCATCAATCCTGTTCAAGAATTAGCTGAACTTGTCCATGAAAACGGCGGGGTCATCGTAGTAGATGGTGCTCAATCTGCCCCGCACATGACCATTGATGTTCAAGCACTAGACTGTGATTTCTTTGCTTTCAGCGGACACAAAATGTGCGGACCAACAGGTATCGGTGTTTTATATGGTAAACGAAAATGGTTAGAAGAAATGGAACCTGTTGAATTTGGTGGCGAAATGATCGATTTTGTCGAATTATACGACAGTACATGGAAAGAACTACCTTGGAAATTCGAAGCAGGGACACCAAATATCGCTGGCGCTATCGCATTAGGTCATGCAATCGATTATTTGCAAGAACTCGGCATGGACAATATCCATCGATATGAAGAAGAACTAGCCGCTTATGTGTTGCCAAAATTACAAGCAATCGATGGATTGACTGTTTATGGTCCGCAAGACCCGAATTTTCGGACAGGAGTCATTGCGTTCAATTTGGATGGGTTACATCCCCATGATGTCGCGACAGCTTTAGACATGGAAGGGGTAGCCGTTAGAGCAGGTCATCATTGTGCGCAACCGCTATTGAAGTACCTTGAAGTATCAGCGACTGCTCGCGCCAGCTTTTATTTCTACAACACAACGCAAGACGCCGACCGTTTAGTTGAAGCAATCATGGCAACAAAGGAGTTTTTCCAACATGGGACTATCTAAATTAGACAATTTATACCGTCAAGTGATCTTGGATCATTCTTCCCATCCACATCATCGTGGAAGCTTGACTGACTCGACAAGCAAGATCGAATTGAACAACCCCACATGTGGAGATGTGATCGAATTGCAAGTTGATGTAAAAGATGGAATCATCAAAAATATCGCCTTTGACGGCAGCGGCTGTTCCATCAGTACAGCAAGTGCCTCGATGATGACAGATGCCGTCATTGGAAAATCAATAGAAGAAGCAGAACATTTAACTGTAGACTTTCTACAGCTTGTCCAAGGAAAAGAAGTCAAAGATCCCGACCAATTAGGCGATGCTGCTATGCTTGGTGGTGTAGCTAAATTTCCCGCTCGGATCAAATGTGCGACACTTGCCTGGAAAGCACTAGGAAAAGCAATGGAAAACGATGGTACCGCAGCTTTCCATCATTACCACAAGGAAGAGGAGTGAGAACATGGGCGTACCAGAATTAGAAGAATATAAATTCGGGTTTCACGATGATGTCGAACCGGTTTTCAGTACAGGAGAAGGCTTGACAGAAGAAGTGATCCGTGAGATGTCAAGAATCAAAGGCGAACCAGAATGGATGCTTGAATTCCGTCTGAAATCTCTAGAAACATTCAATAAAATGCCAATGCAAACATGGGGGCCCGACCTTTCAGACATCGATTTCGATGCCATCAAATATTACCAAAAACCAAGTGACAAACCCGCTCGTGACTGGGAAGACGTACCAGAAAAAATCAAAGATACATTTGAAAAGATTGGTATACCAGAAGCTGAACGAGCTTATCTAGCCGGTGCTTCCGCACAATATGAATCAGAAGTCGTGTACCATAATATGAAAGATGAATTCGAAAAGTTAGGAATCGTCTTTACTGACACTGACTCTGCTTTGAAAGAATACCCTGAATTATTCAAAGAGTACTTTTCAAAACTTGTACCGCCAACCGACAACAAATTAGCAGCGCTGAATTCAGCCGTATGGTCAGGTGGCACCTTTATTTACGTGCCAAAAGGCGTCAAAGTCGATGTTCCATTACAAACGTACTTCCGGATCAATGCGGAAAACACGGGGCAATTCGAACGTACGCTGATCATTGTTGACGAAGGAGCAAGCATCCACTATGTCGAAGGTTGTACGGCACCTACTTATTCAAGTAATAGTCTGCATGCTGCCATCGTAGAAATCTTTACAAGAAAAGATGCGTATTGCCGTTACACCACGATCCAAAACTGGTCAGACAATGTGTACAACTTAGTAACCAAACGAGCAAAAGCATACGAAGGCGCAACCGTTGAATGGATCGACGGAAACTTAGGTGCAAAAACAACGATGAAATACCCAAGTGTTTACTTAGATGGAAAAGGTGCACGAGGCACCATGCTCTCCATCGCCTTTGCAGGAGCAAACCAAATCCAAGATACGGGTGCAAAAATGATCCATAATGCACCAAATACATCTAGCTCTATCGTCTCTAAATCAATTTCAAAAGACGGCGGAGAAGTAAACTATCGAGGACAAGTAACCTTTGCCAAAAACAGTGCGGGTTCGATCTCTCATATCGAATGTGACACGATCATCATGGACGAATGGTCGAAATCCGATACGATCCCATTCAATGAGATCCACAACAGCCAAGTCTCTTTAGAACACGAAGCCAAAGTCTCAAAAATCTCAGAAGAACAACTCTACTATCTGATGAGCCGAGGCCTGACCGAATCTGAAGCAACTGAAATGATCGTCATGGGCTTTGTTGAACCATTCACCAAAGAACTTCCAATGGAATATGCAGTCGAACTCAACCGATTGATCAGTTATGAGATGGAAGGCAGTGTTGGGTAAACCTGTTATAGGAGCTAGAACCCTTGATATATAAGGGTTCTAGCTTTTTTGTTTTGCCTGTATACTAGAAATGACCAGATTTTGACCAGCTCTTTTACTGATGAGCCATCATATCAGCAAAGTCTTGACCTGTTTTCTTAGGTGCATTATTTGTAAGATGTGCATAGATGTCTAATGTCACTTTACTATTTTCATGCCCTAATCGTTGTTGAACTACCTTGACAGATTCTCCTGCTTCTAATAATAAACTAGCATGTGTATGTCTAAACCCATGAGGTGTAATACGAGGCAAGTTATATTTTTTCAAAATATATCTTAACCAATCATTAACAGTGTTTGGAATGTATAGAGTGTTTTTAACTGTTGTAAAAACATGTTGCTCTTTAGAGCTAGTATTGTATCCAAGTTTTAAATACTCTTCTTTTTGCTGTAATTTCCAGTTGTTGAGGATAGAAAGAGTCTCAGTATCTAAAGAGATAACTCGTCTAGAAGCTCTTGTTTTCGGAGATTGAATTATAACTTTACCAAATTCATCTACAGCAAGAGTTTTATTGACATGTAGTTCTTTATTAAACGTGTCTATGTCTTTCCACTGTAAAGCGAGTACTTCACTCTTTCTCATACCTGTGTATGCCAATAATCTGAAGAAGGCGTATTGTTTCATGTTACCAAAATCTTTAAAAGCATCCAGTAAATTATTAAGCTCCTCTTTTGAGTAAAATTTACGATTTTTCTCATACTCTTTTTTTCGTGGAAGAAGTGTTTTTTCCATAGGATTATTGTCAATATATTGCATTGCAACCCCGTAGCGTAAAATTTGTGCAGTCTGTTTTCTCATATAATCGTAACTTTCATATTTACTGTGCCATTCATCTACCACTTTTTGACAATATGGGACAGAGATATTCGATAGTTTAAGCTTACCAAATGCTGGAAGTACTTGATTATTTGCGTATCTTACTGAGATTGCGATTGTTGAAGCTTTAACACTGGTACGCTGATGAGTTATCCATTCATTATACAGGTCTTCAAATGTCATATCAGGTGCTTTCTTTTTAACACCGTATAATATTTGATGTCTGTACTCGTCATAATCTTTTTGAGCTTCTTGTTTGCTACTAAAACCTCTTCTCGTAGTATTTATTTTTTCACCAGTTCGTGGATCGGTGGCAATGTGTCCTTTATACATCCACGCCACTTGACCGTTTTTCTTTTTGTACTTTGATATTTTTGCCATGAAATCATCTCCTCTTAGTTTACAAGGAGTACTTACCACTAGATGGTATCACCTCCCTTCATTTTTTTCTTAGTGTATTTTTTCCCAATTGATGAAATCGTTTGTTCTAGCTTGTTTATATTATCAGTAATTTCTCTCACAGCTTCTTCGGGATAAGACATGTCTTTCAATTGAATAGGTAGCCATTCATCTACCATTCTTTCTAGTAGTTCTTCTATACTGCTAGTGAGGAAAAGAATGTTATTGTCAAATTCTTCTACAATAGCATTGATGAATAATTCTTCTATTTTTAAGATATTGAAAAGACTAATTTTTTCATTTTTAACTTTATTACAAGTCTTGTTAGCAATAAATTCTTGCATCTCTGGTTCTAATTTGGAATATCTATCTAGCCATGTATCTAAATTAGAGTGTACTGGCGGGAACTGTTGACGAAGATGCTGGAACAGGTTTTTATCTGGAAATGTTATACCATCTAGTACAATGCTATCTCTATAAAGAATAATTCCCAAAATATATTCTTCTACATTGCCACAAACTAACTCTTCTATACTCATATTTCCCAAATCAGCAATTCGGGATAATCGCTCTGGTATTGGTAAATAGGTTCCCTTCTCCCATTCGTAGATAGTTTTTTTGTCAATCAATTGACCATTGTTAATCATAAGACCAAATGCTGGTTGTGTTAATTTTTTACTCTTTCTTATAGCTTTTATTTTTGTTCCGAGTATCTTTTTTCGTTCTAAATAATTTATTGGTGGACGCTTTATCATATTGACCACACCTCCTAAAATTAGTATACCTCAAAAAAAGGGGGTGTTGTAAATAAATTTACACAACATATCAACACCCCTTTTATATCGAGGTATTATGTGTATGTCGATGAACTGATAATCATTTTTTATTTGATTAATCGGTTAATAACAACAAAATACTTTTATTTTGAGCAAATAATACGAAGATGATTCTTAGAAAATTTGTTCAAGTAATCACGAAAGGAGGGGGAAATATGTCTCTACAAATCATTGATAGCATTGTTTCTATACAAGTTGAACAACAAGTGAAAGAGATAATTACAGTGCTAAAGCCTATGCTAGAAGACATTATTTCTGGTGTTACTCTAGAGTATATGGACTATCAGCAGGCAAGTGAATATCTAGGTGTATCAGTAGGAACGATTAGAAAATATGTTTCTCAATACGGGTTACCTGTTATAAAAATTGATACGGTCATTAGATTCAAAAAATCTGATATTGATAGTTTCATGGAACGGTATAAAGGTTGAGTAAACAAATAAGACTAAAACATATAGTAATAAAGAGTTTGTTTTTATTATCTGTATGTTTTAGTCTTTAACAGAATTTTATAAGGAGGAAATACCAATGATTAATATTTATGTAGATCAAGAAAAACTATTAGAGAAGCCAGTTACAAAAAAAGAAAAAACTGATATAAGAGAAAGATGTTTAGATAACTATAGAGAAGTTACAAGAGATGAATTTGTAGAGATACTAAATTCATCACTATCTTTTATTCCAAGCAAGACAAAGAATAAAAGTAACAAAGATGAGGACTTTGTAGAAACTAGAGTAATTATTCTGGATGTCGATAACACTGTTAAAGATGAGAATAATAATGTAGTAGATTTGAGTAAAGATGATAGTAGATACTTAAGCATAGAAAAGGCTTTATCTATCAATTTAGTTCGTAACTTTGCGTTTGCGATACAAAAAAGCATCCGGTACTCTGAACATCTAGAAAAATTCAAAATTGTCTTTATTCTAAAAGAAGCCATTACTGATCATAGTAAAATGGTTGCTGTTTACGAATACTTGAAAAAGAACATACCTGGGTGTGATGACAATGTAAAGGCTTCGAATAGAATGTTTTTTGGGGGGTATAAGTCAGATGCAGTGATAATAATTAATGAAGCCAACACATTAGATATTGCTGAGTATCCGATTGACTTCACCGTGACAAGTTCTAAAAATTGTCAGAACAATTTAGGAAGACATTATGACGTAGCAAATGAAACCGATTTTGTTAAGTTAATAAAGAATGAAGACAGGGAAGAAATGCAACAGTGGTTTAAAGATTGCTTATTTGATCCCTCCGACATGTCTTTTAATGAGATTTATGAAAGATTGTTAACCATTGATATGAACAAATTACTTAAGTCAAGTAAAAACTTAAGATGTCTGTTTCACGACGACCATAATCCCTCTGCTAGTATTTTTACCGGGAAAAGTGGTCATTCCATTTTTCATTGTCATTCTAGTAATTGTGGTGTCAGTGTAGATTTTATTGGGGTTGTGATGTTAATTCTAAAGAAAGATAGTCGGGTAGAAGCCTTTAATTGGCTATTAGAGAACCTAGACCTGTATCCTACACATTTTCGAAAATTGAAAGAGGAATCAAAAGTACTTTTTGACACTCTTGAATCTATGGAAGACAAGCTTTTCAGGACAATAAAGAATTATCTAGAGGAAATGCGACGTGTCTATGATACCTTGCTTTTGGATGTTCAGTTTCTTGACTACAGTAAAGGAAGCGTGACTTGTATTATGTCGGGAGAACAACTAGCTAAAAAAATGTCTTTTTACTATGGTGAAGAGAGTGTTTCCTCAGTAGGTAAATGGAATAAGTTATTATCATTTATGACTTTTATAGGTTTGATAAAAAAACTAGATGACGATGATATCCCTATGGATATGCTCGAGTATCTGAATAAGCAAAAGAAAGATAAAGCGTTACGTGAAAAAGGTGGGAACTCTAGTTATAAGAGAAGCAATGTCTATCGACTAAATGCCTTTAATGCAACTTCTGTGATTCAAGAATTGACTGAAAATATTATGCCCTCACTGGAAAAATACCACTTTATATATCAACATTTTTCTTATGCTTGGGTTAAGATGTGCTTTAGCGAGGAAGAGGCTAAAAAAGTATTCCCGCAAAATTCCCGATCAGAACTTAGCAAGGAAAAACAATTGATTCTAGATGAGGCACATGAAGTTTTACAGGGCTTATCGTGGCAAGGAACATATATAATGACAGAGAAAGAACTTACTAACACTGTTTGTGAACGTCTACGTAATGTTGGGAATAACAGCGTGGAAAATGCTTTAAAAGAAAACAGAGGCTACTTTGTTAAACAAGGATTCACTCTTGAACGAGCTTCTAAGGATATTAAGAGACTATACAATGTGAAAGCAAGTAGTAGTTTTTTAGTCTACCTAGCAAAAGGAGCAGGGATAAATGAAGTAATAAAAGAATTGATATTATCAGGAGTTGAATTAGTTCCTCTTTATCAATTTACAAGTGTAACAAGAGATGATGGACGGAGAGTAAGGAAGAGAAAAGACCCAATTGTATTAAACTAGACAGGTTATCCATAGCTCTTAATCTTATTTCATCTCAATACACCCACCGTTAAAGTTCGGTGGGTTATTTATTTTTCAATCTTTCAATAGCTGATTGCGTTCATTTTCTTGCCTTTTTAATAGCTTCATATAGTCAATTGTTCGAACTGCATCTTCAGTGCTAAGAGAACGATAGAGAGCCAAAAACTCTTCCTCATAATCTACGACAACATTGTCTAGAAAATGGCTTACAGGGGTTCCTAGGGCTCTAGAAAGAGCTGTTAAGCTATCGAGGTTAGGCTCTGTTACAGAATTTTCCCATCTTGCTACTGCCTGTTGTGTAGAGAAGATTTTTTCAGCTAATTCTTTTTGTGTCCACCCGAGAGCTTTTCGCTTTTCTCTAATGACCTTTGCATATTGTTTCTGTTTCATTAATACACCCCCATCTCAGTATAGTACAACAAGTTGTTGTATTTGTAATGGTATTTGAAGTTTTTTATATTTTATGAGTTGAAATACATCATATTGTTGTATATAATAAAACAGGAGGGGAGAATCATGAAAAAAGTAAGTAATCTCAGCCGATACAGAAAAGAAAAAGGACTTTCTCAAACGGAGTTAGCAAAAAAAATGAATGTTACACAGCAATGTGTAAGTTCGTGGCAAACAGGGAGAACGATTCCTAAACCCTATCAAATGAAGATGCTTTCTGAGATATTAAGTGTACCAATGAATGAGCTGTTTTCTGATGTATTTAATAAAGTAAACAGTTAACTAATAAGCAATTGAATGATTTTAGGAGGAGAAGACATGTATTGTAGAAAATGTGGCAAAGAAATAACAGATGAAAGTAAGTATTGCCAGTTTTGTGGAGCACTACAAGAAACAGATGAGACAACCGGAACAGACACAGTAAAGAAAAGTACTGAGCAGACAATTAATGAAATGAAGGAACAAATCGTACATGGACAAGAGACAGGGAAGCTGTATTTGATTATTGGTTGGATTTCTATGGTAGTATCGTTAGCATTTATTCCTGTTGTATTTGGTGCTGTTGCTGTTATTATGGGCTACTTATATCGAGAAAAAGATGAGAAAATGGGTACGATTTTGATGATAGCAGGGGTAGCTGGAGCAATCTTTGGTGTACTTTTAGGGATGTCAATGTACTGATAAGAGGGATAAGAGCAAATTATTTTGGAGATAGGAGATAAAAAGTTGAATAAAGTAAATATGAACAAGAAGTTTGTCATTATAGGTATTGTTGTCTTGGCTATTATAGGTATTATTTTTTCAAAAATGACAGGTACATCTGGATTAGAGAAGTCATCAAAACCATTGGTAACACAGATTTTACAAGAACAGTACAACTTAAATCGATCATGTGATGATGTGACGATTACTCATGAAAATGGAGATAACACATACCGGGCTAAAGCTATATTAGACAATGGAAGTGCTATCAACATAAATATTGAGTACTATCCAAAGAAAGACCGTATATATGTGGAGATACCATATGCTGAGGTGTTAATGTTAAATTGATTTAAATGTATTATGCATACCGTCCAAACAGGAACTCCCAAAGGTGTAAATTCACTAGGGAGTTTTTATAGTTTCCTATAAATTAAATACTAATACAGGTGACAAAAAAATATTACAATGATTGTCGGGAATTTTTATGTTATTCACTGTTATAACAATATAAAAGAAATGAAAAAGAAAAAATTATTATGGATATGTTTGGTATTTTTATTGATAATTGGTGGAATTGAAATACTTACTACATGTAGATTAGAAATAAATCAGTTTAAACATTTGCTAGTTAATTTTTAAGAATACTAGCCCAAATCATTCTATCGATACCTTTATATCTCGGAATGATTGAAATTGGCTATTGCTTACTGATTTTTACCAAAAAAACAAGTATCACTATTGTTGCCTATATTGTTGGAATGCTGTTTATTCCATCCTTTACTCACCAAATTCATCAATTTTTCCCAAGAGCAGAATTGTTGAAGTTGTGTGATCCGTTATATGCATTTTTGATGCTTTCACGATTTTGGGAATTTCCCGCTGGTTATGTAGGAATGGTTTTACTGGTATAGTTAATATTAGATATACTTATTTTAGCAGTAAGTATACGCAGATATACCCTAGTTGATGTGATCTAACTGTTATATTACCCTATACGGTCAAACGAAAAGATAAAAAATTAAATTCCCTGTTGATTGCGCTATCATAATGTGCTATTATTGGATTACAGCAAAATAACGTTATTGGCATGTTACTGATTATGCAGGCAAGACCAAGACAAACTAACACTTCAATGTTGATTGGGGCGTGGTTTGACTTGGTCTTTTTTACTGCTTTAAGGAGAGAGAATAATGGATTACAGAGAAGTAGGAAGAAATGTATTGCAACAGGTTGGGGGAAAAGAAAATGTGGTCAGCTTAACCCATTGTGCCACCAGACTGCGTTTTGAACTCAAAGATAAAAGGAAAGCCGATACGAAAGCCTTAGAAAAAACACTTGGTGTAATTAGTGTGGTGGATAGCGGTGGACAATACCAAGTGGTGATTGGCAATGAAGTCCAAACAGCCTTCAAGGAAATTCAAAAGGAAGTGGGAACTTCAATTAAAAAGGGCCCCTCTTCAGACAATCAAGAAAGTATTATTTCAAGATTGATTAGTGTCATTTCTACCACCTTTACACCGATGATTCCAGCTATAACAGGTGCCGGGATGGTAAAAGCCATTTTGGCCGTCTTGACTTTGACTGGTGTACTATCAGACAGTAGTCAAACTTACATCATTTTGAATACTATTGCTGATGCAGCCTTTTATTTTATGCCAGTACTATTAGCCTATGGGGCAGCCATAAAGTTTGATGTCAACCCAATTTTGGCGATTACTGTTGCTGGCATTTTGCTTCATCCAAATATTTCACAGCTTTTTTCTACTGGCGATGCCGTTTCTTTTCTAGGAATTCCGGTATTAGCTGCAGATTATGCGGGATCAGTTTTACCGATTATCTTTACTGTTTGGATCATGTCCTATGTAGAGCCCTTTGCGGATCGAATTTCGCCTTCGTTTATTAAATTCTTTACTAAGCCGATGCTGGTATTTTTAATTATGGGGCCTTTAGCGTTGGTTGTCATTGGACCGTTTGGAACGTTGCTGAACGATCTTATAGCAATGGGGGCTGAATGGATTAACGGCAAAGCAGCTTGGTTAATTCCATTTTTGATGGGTGGTTTGCAGCCATTTTTGGTGGTTACGGGTACAGCTTGGGCAATGACGCCAATCGCTACTATGCAATTGAGCAGTACGGGTTCTGAAATGATCAATGGGCCAGGAATGCTGGCTTCTAATATTGCTCAATCAGGTGCTACCTTTGCTGTAGCCGCGAAAACTAAAAACAAAGAGTTGAAGCAGCTAGCTGTGTCCACTGGGATCACTGCTTTAATGGGAATTACTGAGCCTTCACTCTATGGAGTAACCTTGAAGCTGAAAAAACCATTAGTTGCTTCCATGATTGGTGGTGCAATTGCTGGTTTGTATGCTGGCTTGAGCGGTTTAGTCAGATATGCCTTTGTTTCCCCTGGCTTAGCAGCCTTACCAGCCTTTATTGGAGAAAATCCAATGAATATTGTTCACGCAATTATTACGTGTGTAATCGCCTTTGTTGCAACCTTTATCATTGCTTATCTAATTGGATTTGACGATACTTCTGATGAATCAGAGCAAACGGCAATAGCCGAAGCAGTCATTGTTGAAAATCCGGTAAAAGGAACCGTGTGTCCTATTTCTGAAGTGAACGATGCTGTCTTTTCTAAGGGACTATTGGGAAAGGGCGTAGCCATTCATCCAGAAGAAAACAGCATTTATTCACCTGTTGAGGGAGAAGTCATTACTATTTTAGAATCTAAACATGCGATTGGTCTACGTTCTAAAGAAGGTATTGAATTATTGATCCATGTGGGGATCGACACCGTGAATTTAAAAGGGGAACCCTTTGAAGTATTTGTAAAAGCAGGAGATCAGGTGTCAGCAGGACAATTATTAATCAACGCCGATTTCGCTGCCATTAGAAACGCTGGCTACGATGATACAGTGATTGTGGTAGTGACCAACAGTGAAAATTACGCAGGAATTAGTGAAGCAAGCGGAAGCTTAAAGGAACACGAACCATTGATGCAAATTAGTTAAGGAGAGGATTTTTGTGCAATACAAACAGCTTTCAGCATTTCCAGAGAAGTTTTTATGGGGTGCCTCCATTAGTGCCTACCAGGCAGAGGGTGCCTATCAGGAGGATGGGAAACAACCGTCTATTATTGACAAGTATCAGCATACAGAAGGGGTAGCTAATTTTGAAGTTGCCTCGGATTTTTACCATCACTATAAAGAAGATATACAGCTGTTTAAAGAATTAGGCTTAAAAGCTTTTCGCTTTTCCATCGCTTGGACGCGAATTATGGATATTGAAAATAATAAAACCAATCAAAAGGGAATTTCTTTTTATCATCAAGTAATTGATGAATGCCTGAATCAGGGAATCGAACCGATTGTCACCATGTACCATTTCGATTTACCTTATTTTCTAGAGGAGCAGGGCGGTTGGTTAAATCGAGCAACTATCGATTATTTTGTGGACTATGTACAGGTATTGCTTACTGAGTATGGTGACAAGGTGAACTATTGGCTGACAATTAATGAGCAAAACACGATGATCCTTCATCCTGGAGCGATTGGTTTGCCACCAAGTGGAGAGCTGCCTTCAAAAAAAGAACTCTTTCAAATTAATCACCATGTTTTATTAGCTCAAGCTAGAGTAATTCACTTGTATCATCAGTTGAATCTTAAAGGAAAAATCGGTCCAGCAATCAATTTAACGGCTATGTATCAAGCTACCTCCAGTCCAGAAGATGCAATTGCAGCCCATAATTGGGAAACATTGAGAGGCTGGTCTTTCTTAGATGTAGCAGTTCGGGGAAAATACAATTATTTGTTTGAAAACTATTTGAATGATCGTGGATTATATCCTAAAATTGAGGCAGAGGATCAGGCAATTTTATCCTCCGGTAAACCCGATTTTATTGCGATTAATTATTATTCAACTGCCACCATCGCTGCCAGCAAAAATGACGGATCAGATGTTTCCGCTAGAGCGGGGGATCAACAGATCATGTTGGGAGAAGAAGGTGTCTACCGGGCAGCTGAAAATCCTTATGTAGATAAAACGCCATATGGCTGGGTAGTTGACCCTACTGGACTACGATTAACATTGAGGAAATTGTACGATCGCTATGATTTACCTATTTTAATTACTGAAAATGGCTATGGGGCACCCGACATAGTTGAGGAAGATAGACGAATTAATGACCAGGATCGAATTGATTATCTAGCCAAACATATTCTGGCTATTCAAGCAGCTTTAACAGATGGTGTAGATGTTTTTGGTTATTTACCTTGGTCAGCGATTGATGTTGTTAGTACCCATCAAGGCTTCAATAAGCGTTATGGTTTTATATATGTTGACCGAACCGATGAGAATCTTAAAGAATTAAAACGAATAAAAAAAGAAAGCTTCTTTTGGTATCAAAAAGTAATCGCAAGAAATGGCTTAGCTTAGAGAGAACGGTGAATCTAATGAGAGTAATTAAAACGTTAAACAACAGTTTAATTCTTTGCTTAGATAAGCAAGGCAAAGAAGTAATTTTGATGGGGAAAGGGATTGGATTTCAACTAAAGAAAGGCGATTTGGTTCCGGCTGACAAAATCCAAAAAGTATTTAAATTAGATTCACTTTCTGATGCTCTAAAAAAGGATTACATTAAACTGTTTGAGGCTGCTCCGGATGATCTAATTATTTGCGTCAAGCGAATTATCGATTATGCCAACGCCAAGTTTGACTTTAAGCTGAATAAAAGTCTATTTTTTACCTTGGTTGATCACTTGAAGCATGCCATTGAACGCAGTCAAAAAGGCATTGTTTTTCAAAATCGCCTGCTGATTGAAATTCAAAAGTATTACCCAAAAGAATTTGAGATCGGCTGCTATGCTATCCAATTGATCAACAAAAAAATGAATGTTCAGTTGCCAGAAGAGGAGGCTGGAAACATTGCGTTTCACATTGTAAATGCCCAAAGTGAACAAGCAAATATGGAAGAAACCATGCTCTCGGTAAGAGCACTAAAGGATATCTTGGCTATGCTAGGATATCTGTTTCCCGAAAAAAAGGTTGATAAAGATTCGATGCTTTACTTAAGATTTGTGACGCATTTACAGTTTTTTATTGCCCGAATGATTAAGAAGGAAGAGTTGCCGGAGAAGGATGATTTTTTGCTGGCTTCAGTGAAGCAGCGTTTTCCGAAAGAGTATCGGGCGGCCTTGAAAATCAAGGAGTACGTTCAAGAAGAGATGGGTGCCTCAGCAAATCAGGACGAACTGCTTTATCTAACACTGCATATTTCAAGGGTGTACTGAATGAAGAAAATATCGGCTGCACAATATATAAAGACTTGTTGGTTGTGCTAAGGCTCCTGATTCCTTGGAAAATTCTTCTAACAGTGCGGAGGTGAATGTTTCGACCTCTACCAGTGAAGTGGTAAAGTGTTCACAAGAAACTACTAGCTTGCCAGAAGAGCTACTTGGAGATTGGCAGATTAATAATAAGGATGCTGGTATAGAGATATCAGACAGTAAAGCTGTATTCCGTATAGGAAGGTCTCAAGTAGAGTCAAAGGATTATTATGTAGATGTAAACAACAAAATGCTTTTACATGTCTATTTTTCTTTTGAGTATGATAGTGTGAAATACATTGAAGTCTCTATTGAAAGAACTGGTTATAGTGAATTTATTAGTAAAAGCGTGGGAATTTTAACTATGCACACTAAAGATGGACAATATATAAGTTTGGGTGTGAAGAGAGTTTCCGGTGAGAATAATGAGACAGAAGCAGTTACGGAGCAGACGATGGATGAAAGAATCGATTCATCTAAGAGTAATGAGACAGAAGTAGATACTGGGAAGACGATAGATGAAAGAATTGATTCATTCATCGAAACATACACAGCTATACCACCTACTTGGAAGCTTGTAAATGAAGATAAAGGAATCACGATAAATACTGATACAGAGATTTCTACAGATGCTCAATCTTTATCAGATTTATTAGCTAATCTAACAGGTATCAGTAATGCAGTGACAGAGCAAGTTGGTAAAGACATTCCACTTCGGTTACTTGAAAATGGGAAAAAAGATTATTCTGTGGTATTTAAGAACGGACAGGTAACTGATTACAACGAAGTATTTAAAAAAGTTATTGAATAATGATTCTTCCATCTTTTTCATTTATTTACCCTACCCCGTTGTTATATGACCGTACTTATACATCTCCAGTAGCTTAGGATAAGCTACTGGGGGTATTTTTTTTCGGATTTGGAGCCCGACTATATTTATTTGTATCTGAAATGAAACGGAGATAGTTTCATTAAACGTTGATATATAAGTGTTTTAGACTGTTTCAGGTAGTGATTTTAGTGAAAAAATTTTTAAGAAATTTGTATATTTTATACTACTAGACAGTACTGTTTTTTTATGAAAAAATCATATGTAATTGTTTCATATGTATCTGAAATGGTTCTAAAGATAACTATGTAGAAATATAAAAAATAAGTTAACGATCAGTCTAAGTTATATCAAACAACGTTAGACTCCTTTCGCGTAGTTTATTAGCAAGAATAAGTTTCTTTCTTTTTTTTTTGCTTTTTCTAAAAGGGAGTATGCTAAAATAAGAGGGTATATAGCAACTTTAAATAAGAGATAGGAGTGTATCTTTTTGGGTGCAGAATTAAATCAAAAATTATTTAGTGCGGCAGATAATCTCCGTAGTAAAATGGATGCGTCAGAATATAAAAATTATTTATTGGGACTGATTTTCTATAAATATTTATCCGATCGATTGTTGGAACAAGTGGTTCTTTTAGCAGATGAATCCTTAGAGGAATATGACACAGTAAGCAAACAAACAATGTTGTATCGTGAATTACTTTCAGATGAAGAATCAAAAGAAGATCTGATTGCCACAATCGTTGATATTTTGGGATATGCAATTGCACCAGAGTATCTTTTCAACGTCTTAGCGGATCAAGCAAAACAAGCAACGTTCCAATTGAACGATCTAAACAAAGCCTTTGTGCAATTGGCATCTACCTACAATCAATTTAATGGGTTATTTGATGATGTGGATCTCCAATCAAAAAAACTAGGAACAGATGAGCAACAACGAAATGTGACGATTACCGAAGTCATCAAGAAATTGAATGATGTAGATGTTTTAGAACACGATGGGGACGTGATCGGGGATGCGTATGAGTTTCTGATCAGTCAATTTGCTTCAGAAGCAGGGAAGAAAGCCGGAGAATTTTACACACCTCATATGGTTTCTGATATGATGGCGCAAATCGTAACGCTCGATCAAAAGGAACGACGATTCTTTAGTGTTTTTGATCCAACGATGGGTTCAGGTTCATTGATGTTAAACGTACGTAACTACTTAACACACCCAGATAACGTTAAATATCATGGGCAAGAACTAAATACAACGACATACAATCTAGCAAAAATGAACTTGATTTTACATGGTGTCGACGCCGAAGAAATGAATCTCCGCAATGGGGATACGTTGAATAAGGACTGGCCAACAGATGAACCTTACACATTTGATGCAGTAGTAATGAACCCACCTTATTCGGCTAATTGGTCAGCAGATACGACTTTCTTAGATGATTCTCGGTTTAATCGTTATGGGAAATTAGCGCCAAAATCCAAAGCAGATTTTGCGTTTCTTCTTCATGGGTTCTATCATTTGAAGGAAACAGGTACCATGGCCATCGTCTTACCACACGGAGTTTTATTCCGTGGCGCTGCAGAAGGGGTCATCCGTCAAAAATTACTAGAAGATGGCAGTATTTATGCTGTGATCGGTATGCCTGCGAACTTGTTCTTTGGGACATCGATTCCAACGACGGTGATTGTGTTGAAGAAGAATCGTCAAACTCGAGATGTATTATTCATTGATGCTAGTCGTGAATTTGTTAAAGGGAAAAATCAAAATAAACTATCGGAAGAAAACATTCAAAAAATCCTCGAAACCTACGCTGAAAGAAAAGATGTCGAGAAATACGCTCATTTGGCAACCTTTGATGAAATCAAAGAAAATGACTATAACTTAAATATCCCACGCTATGTAGATACTTTCGAAGAAGAAGAACCAATTGATATGGTTCATGTCGGAAATGACATCAAGAAGATACGACAAGAACAGCAAGTGCTAGAAAAAGAACTTTTAGAAGCTATCTCTTCCCTGCAAACAACACCTGAAAATGAAGCGTGGTTACAAGGTGCGCTGGAGGTGTTTAAGCATGAGTAATGATACACGACCAGAAATCCGTTTCCCAGGATTTACAGAGGATTGGGAAGAGCGGAAGTTGGGGGAATTGACTGAATCATTCGACGGGAAACGTGTTCCTATCGATTCAGATCTTCGTATTTCAGGTAAATACCCTTATTATGGTGCTACGGGAATTATCGATTATGTCGATGATTATATATTCAATGGTGGTTCTGTTGCAAAGTTTTAAATAAAGAATAAAATCCCTTACGGTATCTATGATTTAAGCTGGGATTCCCAATAATACCTTGATTTCAGTACAG
>NZ_BEHC01000001.1:0-64762 GCF_003112495.1 Enterococcus sp. H57 | reverse complement strand
CCACAAAAGCAAAATGCCCGTAGAGCCGATAAAATAAGGCTTTGCGGACATTTAAGAAGATATAAAAAGATAGTCAAAAACACATATATAATTTTTATAAAAGCTATGTGACAAAACTGTTAGTAAAAAAACGGTTTCTGTAAGCTAGACACATGTTTCTTTTTGTCAAAATTAGTTACACTTTGTGTGAGGTTATATGAGGAGGGAATCCAATGAACAAATGGCGTTCTAATCCAAAATTGAATTATTGGGGAAAATTCATCATTCGAACAATTTTTTATAGTGCAGTACTGCTGTTCCTGATTTATCTGTATCACTATAAAAATATTCAAGGAGGAACTTTTATCTATAACGAATTTTAGGAGGAAGAGTATGGAAATCAAAACGATTATTGAAGCAATCGATGATTGGGGAATAAATGAACCTGATCGAGTTGCTTATCAGGCGGATGAGACGCATACTTTTGGTGAATTGAAACAAGCATCAGACGCACTTGCTTATTATTTAGAAAAAAAGGTAGAAGGTGATGGACCAATTGTCGTTTTTGGCAATTTGGAGTTTGAAATGATTGTCTCATTTCTAGGGGTTGTCAAATCTGGCCATGCCTATTTGCCGATTGAAGAGCATACACCCAAGGAGCGTATCCTGTCGATCTTTCGGGTGGCTAAACCATCTATGGTCATCAGTATCGGGGACTGGATAGAAGATATTCCTTCGGTTCCTGTCATAACAAAAAAAGAATTTCAAGAAATCAAGAAGATACCAGTAGGATTTTATCCCAGAAATAGCGTAAAAGGTACAGAAAATTTTTATATTATTTTTACTTCTGGTACTACTGGAGAACCAAAAGGCGTACAAATCAGTCATGATAATCTAGTCAGCTTTGTTCAATGGACGATGGAAGACTTTGGGATCAAGCCTGGTATGCATTTCTTAGCCCAAGCGCCATTTTCTTTTGATTTATCGGTATTTTCTATTTATCCTGCATTAGTTTCTGGCGGGATGCTGAAGCCGTTAAATAAAGCAGTTGTTCAAGACTTTCGTCAATTATTCGCGACATTGCCAGCCTTGAAGTTGAATGTATGGGTTTCTACTCCATCATTTATGGATATTTGCTTGATGGAACCTACATTCAATGGAGAAAATGTGCCGGAATTGGACATGTTTTTATTTTGCGGAGAAGAATTGACGAAAAAAACTGCAGAAAGTCTACTTGATCGATTCCCAAATGCACGGATATATAATACTTACGGTCCAACAGAAGCAACTGTAGCTATTTCAAGTATTCAGATTGACCAGCATGTACTAGATAGTTATGACCGACTACCGATTGGCTACGTAAAAAAAGACACGAAAGTTTCTATTGTCCAAGAAGGCAAACCTGTTTCAAAAGGAGAAACGGGTGAAATCATTATTGCAGGACCAAGCGTATCAAAAGGTTACCTGAACAATCCCGAAAAGACAGCTGCTGCGTTCTTTTGTCAAAATGACTTAGCAAGTTACCATACAGGGGATGCAGGTAGACTAGATGAAGATGGGCTTTTATTTTATGAAGGACGTATGGATCAGCAGGTCAAATTACATGGATACCGGATTGAACTCGGGGATATCGAACATTATCTGCTCCAAGACAACCGAATCAAACAAGCTGTCGTCGTACCAAAATACCAAGGAACAAAAGTACAGCAGCTGGTTGCTTTTGTCGTATTAGAAGACAAAACGAAACAGCCGGATTTTCAGTTGACTAAATCTATCAAAGAACAATTACTAGAAGTTGTGATGGATTATATGATTCCTCAGAAGTTCCATTATGTCGATCTGCTGCCTCAGACAGTTAATGGAAAAATCGATCGAAAAAAATTAACAGCTGAGGTGAATCCTGAATGATGTTACCTCATATGATCCCTTATGCAGAGCCGTTTTATTTTTTTCTTTTAGCCATTGCGCTTGTACCGATCGTTCTATCTTTATTGATATGGGAAAAAAGATTACCAGTTTATCAATCAGCAGTGACACCTTTCTTTTTATTTGTCAGCTTTGGAGGTAATTATTGGCAACAGGGAGCGGCGCTAATTGGGTATGTTTTGTGGCAGACGATACTTGTATGGGGCTATTTTGTTTATCGGCAAAGGAAAAATCAGACAGGATGGTTTTTTGCCGCCGTTATTTTAGCGATAATTCCACTGTTTTTAACGAAAGTGACTCCTTTTTTTGAACATGGAAAAGCATCGTTACTTGGTTTTTTAGGAATCTCTTATTTAACCTTTAAATCTGTACAAATGATCATGGAAATAAGAGATGGCATGATCAAAACATATAAGCCATTTCGTTATATCCAGTTTCTGCTGTTCTTTCCAACAATCTCTTCTGGACCAATCGATCGCTATAGGAGATTTGAAAAAGATCAGCTCCATCCGCCTGTTCGTGATAAATATGTTGATCTTTTGGGAAAAGGCGTCCAAAATATTTTTGTCGGTTTTTTATATAAATTCATTATCGGTTATTATTTTGGTCAAGTACTGCTTCCTGTAGTGGGACGCATTGCCTTACAGCATGGTGGTATTTCATGGGCATTAGTAGGTTATATGTACGTGTACAGTATGTATTTGTTTTTTGATTTTGCTGGCTATAGCTTATTTGCAGTCGGTACAAGCTACATGATGGGGTATCAGACACCAATCAATTTCAATAAACCTTTTTTATCATGGAATATCAAAGAATTCTGGAATCGTTGGCATATGACGCTGTCCTTTTGGTTCCGTGATTATGTATATATGCGATTGATGTTCTTCATGATGAAGAAAAAATTTTTTAAAAGCAAGATCGTAATGTCAAATATCGGTTATTTTGCTTTGTTTCTTCTAATGGGTATATGGCATGGATTGACGTGGTACTACATCGTATATGGACTGTATCATGCTTGTCTGATCTGTCTGACAGATGCATGGATCCGATTTAAGAAGAAGCATAAAGAGCAGTTGCCTTCTAACAAATTTACGCATGGCTTAGCCGTATTTTTGACATTTCAAGCAGTATGTTTTAGCTTCCTGATTTTTTCAGGATTTTTAGATAAACTTTTTTTTTAGCTAACGAATAGTGACATATTAATTTATATAACAAAGGAGAAAAGGAAAATGGAAGAACAAATTTTATCAATCTTAGAAGAAATAACAGGAACAGATGAAGTAAGAAAAAATCGTGATATTGATCTATTTGATGAAGGGTTGCTTGATTCTTTAGCATCTGTTCAATTATTAGTCGAGCTAGACGGAGAGCTGGATATCCAAGTCCCTGTATCTGAATTCGAGCGAGAGGATTGGAGCACACCGAATAAAATCATTCAACAAGCAACTGCATTGAAGGGTTGAGTATGAAAAAGAAACTTTTTGCTATTTTCGGCCCGGTTGTTTTAGCTGTTGGCTTACTGTTTGTGTTTTTTACCTCCTCCTATCAAGTAGATATCTCTAATCCAGAAACGATTAGACGTGCCTCTTCTTCCATGTCAGTGAACGTGTTGAAAGGAGATGCGATAAAAAATTATGCATTATCTGAAAAACAATATATTCCTTTTTTTGGCTCAAGTGAATTAAGCAGAATCAGTCCATTTCATCCGTCTGTTCTGGCAGAAAAATACCAGCGAAACTATCGTCCATTTTTGCTGGGAGCACCCGGGACACAATCGTTAAGCCAATATATGATGATGCGTTCTGCAGGAGATGCTATGAAAAACAAGAAAGTCGTCTTTATTATTTCTCCTCAGTGGTTCGTTAAAAATGGTGTAAAAACTGATTACTTTAATACGTATTATTCTGAACTTCAAACATACGACTGGTTGTTTTCAATGAAGAAAGTAACGCCTGCTGATCGCTATTTAGCTAGAAGATTATTAACTTTCTCAAAAGTAAAAGAGAATGATACGTTGACGGCGATTCTGCAAACGATCAAAAAAGGAAAGCTACCTTTACCTGAATCTTTGAATCAGCTGCGCAGCCAATGGAACATGCTGAAGAGAGAGGATGAAGTATTCAGCAATATTGGGTTGAAAGATCGACAGCAAAAAATCGATCATGAGTCAAAACGATTACCAAAACAATACCAAGAAACAGAATTATCCATTTTAGCAAATCAAATTGGAGAACGAGAAACGACGAATAATCCATTCGGGTTGAAAAACGATTTTTATACGCATCGTATCCGAGCCCACGAGCCAGAGCTCAAACAGTCACAAAAAAATTGGGATTATCGTTTTTCGCCAGAATTTTCTGATTTTCAGCTGGTCTTGGATCAATTAGCAAAAAACCATAACGAAGTATTGTTCATCATCCCACCGGTTAACGAGAAATGGAGCGATTATACCGGACTATCTCAAGAAATGTTACAAGGATTTGCCAAAAAGATCAAATTTCAATTAAATAGCCAAGGATTCAATCGAATAGCTGATTTTGTCAATCAAGCGGGTACCAACTATTTTATGGAAGACACGATCCATCTAGGCTGGAAAGGCTGGTTGGCTGCAGATCAACAGATCAGACCGTTTTTAGAAGAAAATCATATTACTGCTAGTAAGTATCATCTTGACGATGCTTTTTTTAGCAAATCTTGGCAACATCAAATACCAGATAAACTACAATTAAAATAAAGAAAACAGGCGAGTGTTGCTCGCTTGTTTTCTTTATTTTTGAATATTCTGAATAAAAGATAAAAATACCAAGTTTGCCTGAACAAAAATCATAAGCAATGGTATAATCACAATATGAATATAGAAATGGGGGAAAACATTTGGATACAAAAGAAGAACAGCTACTTATTGATTTAACTTCTGCAAAAGGAGTACCTGGAAATGAAGAAGAGGTAAGAGAAGTATTCAGAGAATATGCCAAACCATTCGCTGATGATATTTTTTATGACGGTTTAGGCAGTGTGATTGCCAAACATGGTGCTGGCGGAGGCCCCAAGGTCTTTATTTCTGGACATATGGACGAAGTTGGTTTTATGGTAACAAAAATAACCGAAAAAGGATTCTTGGAATTCCAAACTCTTGGAGGTTGGTGGGGGCAAGTCATGCTTGCTCAGCAAGTTGAAATCAAAACACGTGAAGGGAAAATCGTCCACGGTGTGATTGGTTCCAAACCACCACATGTTTTAACACCTCAAGTAAGAAATAAACCTTATGAAATAAAGGATATGTTCATTGATATTGGCGCATCAAGCCAAGAAGAAGCCAAAGAGTGGGGCATACGTCCTGGAGATATGGTCACTCCATATATTGAATACAAACGAATGAATGGCAGTAAATATTTACTGGCAAAAGCATGGGATAATCGTATCGGGACAGCTGTTTCTCTGCGAGTATTAGAGAATCTATCTAAAGAAGCACACCCAAATGTTTTATTCGCAGGAAGCGATGTGCAAGAAGAAGTAGGCTTGCGAGGTGCTCGAACAAGTACACACCTTGTAAATCCCGATATTGCTTTTGCTTTAGATACTGGTACAGCAGGAGACACTCCAGGAATGACACCAAAAGAAGCAGATTCGATTTTAGGAAAAGGCCCACAGATTTTGATTTTTGATGCATCTATGATCCCGCATAAAAAATTATTGAATTTTGTTATTGATGTAGCAGAGGAAATGGATATTCCATTCCAATATACAGTGATTTCTGGCGGAGGAACTGATGCAGGACAAATGCATTTGACAAGAGATGGTGTTCCGTCTGTAGCCATTACCGTTCCTGTTCGTTATCTGCATTCCCATACATCAGTGATTCATGAAGATGATTATTTGAATACAGTGAAACTAGTCACAGAATTAGTGAAACGGCTTGATAGTGAAACAGTTGAAAAAATTCGGAGTTATGAATAATGAATAATAGAATACCTATTTCTGAATATCGGAAAAAAGCACGAGTTTCTTTGGAAAATCAATGGGGAATCAATACTTGGCTTGTTTTCTTATCTATAATATTTACGAGCGTCATCCAGAACTTTTTTGACGGTTTCAGTCCTTTTCCGGAAGAAAGCATGCAGCAGCACTTATTGAGTTTTCTAGTCGATAATTTACTTTTATTCGCATTCAACTATGCATTGTTTTACATTGCGCTAGTAGTTGTACGGGGTGGCAGACCAAAAAGTAACCTTTTATTTTCAGTTTTCCAAAGAAAGTATTTTGGTTCGATACTTGGCATCAATTTGATCAATTCAGTCATCAACTGGCTACTCAACAGTTTAATCTTTCTGCCCATGTTTTTAATCAGCGGAGTGAGTACTTATATGCAGCTGCTTTTCAGTTCAAATGCGGTACCTACGGGTGTCATGCCAGAAGATTTTCTTGATATCAGCTTTGTTTTATCGATGATAGGGATGATTTTTGTTTCAGCACTCATCATGAGTATTGTTGGCGGTTTATTCCAATTTGCTGCATGGACAAAGTTCGACTATCCTGATTTGTCGGTTATTCAATGTTTGAAATATGGCTGGTTTTTATTGAAAGATAGAATTGGTACGTATATTTTGTTGCAGCTGTCTTTTATCGGCTGGTATTTGCTAGGAGCAATCGCTTTGTTCATCGGTCTTTTGTGGGTCATTGTTTATGTGAATGTGTCAGTTGCAGAATTTTATGAACAAGCACGGATTGAAAAAGGAGGTCCAGACGCCTATTTTACTTAGCATGTAAGCAGTTTATTCATCAAAAAAATAACTTTTGTGGTAGGATAAATCTTTGAGGGGGAATGTACGATGAAATTAACTGTTTTAGGATGCTTAGGAGCGTATCCTTATAAAAATCAAGGGACAACAGGTTATTTGCTTCAATCTGACGGGTTCAATTTGTTAATCGATGCAGGTAGTGCTACGCTGATCAAATTACAAGAACGCCTTGATCCACTTGATCTAGATGCTGTGATCCTTAGCCATTATCATCATGATCATATTGCTGACCTTGGTGTATTACAGTATTACTGGCAACTTCATCCTAAGAGAAATCCGGAGACATTGCTTTCAATTTATGGACACACAAAAGATTCCATTCACTTTGAAGAATTGACGATGGAAAATGTCTCAAAAGGACATCCTTATTTTGAAGCTGAAGAATTAAAAATTGGTCCTTTTCTGATTACTTTTATGGAAACAATCCATCCAGTAGTATGTTACGCCATGCGTATCGTAGAAGAAACAACGGGGAAAGTATTCGTATTTACAGGTGATTCAGGTTATTTGGAAAGTTTCGCTGATTTTGCGAAAGATGCTGATTTGTTTCTAGCAGATACCTATCTTTTTGAAGGAAATGAACATCATCATGCCCATTTCACTTCAAAAGAAGCTGGAGAACTTGCGAAATCAGCTAACGTAAAGAAACTTGTACTTACACACCTACCTCAGTTTGGTGATTTAGAACAATTGAAAAATGAAGCGCAAAAGGCAGCAGGCAAAGGGATTGATGTAGAACTTGCTGCAGTTGACAAAGTGTTTAACATTTAGGAGGAAGAACATGATTTTTGTACCAAATGAAAACCACGACCCAAGAATCAATTTAGCAATTGAACAATATTTGCTGCAAGATATGCCTTTAGATGAACCTATTTTGCTCTTTTATATCAATGAACCTTCAATCATCATCGGCAGAAACCAAAATACGCTTGAAGAAATCAATCGAGATTATGTGGAAGAAAATGGCATTCATGTTGTCCGTCGCTTAAGTGGAGGCGGAGCTGTCTACCATGATTTTGGAAACCTGAACTTTAGTTTTATCATGCCTGATGATGGGGATTCATTCCGTGACTTTGCGAAAGTAACACAGCCAATCATCCGAGCACTTCATGAATTGGGTGTTGCTGGGGCGGAATTGAAAGGCCGAAATGATCTAGTCATTGATGGCATGAAATTTTCTGGCAACGCGATGTATGCTACCAACGGTCGGATGTTTGCTCATGGAACAATTATGTTCGACTCTGATATCAATGAAGTAGTCAATGCATTAAAAGTAAAAAAAGACAAAATCGAATCAAAAGGAATCAAATCGATCCGTTCTCGTGTAACGAATATCAAACCATTTCTTCCAGAAGAAAAGCAAAAAATGACAACAGAAGAATTTCGTCAAGAAATCTTGTTGAAAATTTTCGGCGTAGAGTCAGTAGAAGAAGTAAAAACGTACGAATTGACTGATGAAGATTGGAAAAAAATCAATCGAATCTCTGAGGAATATTATCGAAATTGGGATTGGAATTACGGGAAGTCTCCAGATTTCAATTTCTCTCGCCAAAAACGTTTTTCTATCGGTTCGATTGAAGTCCATTTGAATGTCTCAGAAGGAATGATCAAAGAAGCAAAAATCTTTGGCGATTTCTTCGGACTAGGAGATATCTCTGACGTGGAAAAAAAATTGGTTGGACAGAAATATGATAAAGCATCTCTATCAAAAATAGTCAGCCAAATTGATGTGAAGAAATATTTTGGTGCGATAGAACCAGAAGAATTGCTTACCTTACTTTATTGAAAATAAAAAATAGCGGAATCCACATATATGGATTCCGCTATTTTTTATACAGGATTCGGGTAATTTCGAGAGAGTTGAACAGTGATCCGATCAATGAAAGTATCTTTTTCCTGCGTTAGTGTTCCTGTGTAACGATCCGCTACGTCTTTCATCATCATTAAGTCAAAACGTTCCTGATCATCTAATTCTTCTGTGATGCCTCGACTAAATAGGTTTGTATCGTAATGTGCACTATGTTCGCAACAAATGACGAAATGTTCCTCTTGTTCGTGTATCGACAAATAAATTTTTCGATACAGTGGATTTTCGATGGCATGAGTTTCTCTAAAGGAATGCTCTAAAGCGTGGATCAAAAGTTGAGCCAGATCGTCATCGTTGATAGGAAGTTCTTCGGGAAGATCTGCTTGGAAGGTTATCTGAATATTCCGTTTGGCAGCTAACTTCTGGTAACGCGCTAAGATAAGATTTGTCACCTGGTGGTTGCAAAAAGAACACAGCATTTCGAAATTTTTTGCTTCTTCTAATATCTTTTCCACATAGTTTTTAGCTTTTGTTTGGTCCGTATGCATTAAATCTTGCAGATTCTCCATCTCTTGGACAAATTCCAGGCGAAGTGTATTTACTTCTTGGATATGCTGTCGAAGCTGCTCATAATGTTGCTCCAACAAATCATTTTTGATTTTTAAGAAATCTACTTGTCTCCGATCTTTGTCGGTATTTAAGATGTGATCGATTAGATTGTAGCTGATAATAACGATTAGAATAATAATATATAAAATCGTAGACCAATTGATCGTTGTTTGATAGATACCTAATGCCGTTTGGATGTAAATCAAGCAATGGATAATGGCTACCAAGACGATCCAAGGTGTACAAGCTACATAAAAACGGTTATTCTTATATGCTTCGCCAATGCATGCAAGTGAAGTGACTAAAGTGCTTATAACACTAGCAATATTAGCAATCGGCATTAATTCAGGAAGTTCTGCAGGAGTAAAAGTTGCATAAAGCAGAACGCCGATAAAAATCAAAAGTTGGAACGTACAAAAAATTCCGTACCATTTTTTATAGTAAAACATTCGGCTCCAATAGTAGCAGATGATGAAAGCTGACGTTAAGATAATAAATAAATGAGATAAAAAAGAATGAACGAATGGTTCAAAAAGAATACCACTTAAAATATCTTCTGATACAGCTTCAAATCCTAATGCCAAAGCAAAGCAACTTAAGAGAATAAGTGAGTATTCAAGACGTTTTTGTTTATACATCAAGTAGATCGTATAGAAAAAGGTCCCTATAGCGATAAAAACAGCGATTATCATCGTCAATACTTGCGGCACTGATTGTGAATAAATAAAACTAATCAATGGTCCAGTTGTTCCTAGATAAACTTTCGGTGGCAGCCCAGCATAGTTCTGATAAGGAGATGAGACTGTAAGGGTCAATTTTTTTCCGATGTAATTTGCTGGTAAATCTATCACAGCCAATGAGAGTCCGGGATTGCTTTCTTCCTGATAATCTTTCCGTTGGTATAAAATCTTTTCGTCTAGATATACAGTAATCCATTGATGGTTTCCTTTGATTAGTAAATTTGCTTCGTCCAACGGTTTTTCAAGTGTCGTTTCCATAATGAATGTTTCGTCTTTATCCACGGTAGGAATCGTACGAGTGTACTTGCTGTCAAACTTAAAATCAGGATCATCTTTTGTATAGAAAACCCACGAATCTTTTATTTCTTTCATTTGATTGCTGTCTGCAGGAGAAAAAATAAAATAAAAGAAATAAGCAATTCCTGTTAAAAATAACAATGATAATATAATGATTATGCTCCACTTTATACGTAAATAAAAAGATTCTTTTTTATTATATATGTTATTAAAAAAAGCCATAAAGGTATTCCTTTCTAAAACTTGTAATGTTAGGGTAAACGTTTTTTAAACTAACGTCAATTATTTATAATGAAAAATGAGATAAAGATGAGGAAATAGAATTAGAAACATGTAATTATTAAAGGGAAACATTTTTACAGCTATAATTTGAAAAAAATTTATCGTTATTATATGGTTAAGAAGGATTGAATAAAGAAAGAAGTTGAAAACGATGCCTGATTACAAAAAAATAACTTTTATAAGTTCTATAACGTTGATTATATTTTTAATTCTTATTCTTCTCGTCGTCTTGGTTCCCCGAATTTTTGGTTTGACTCCTTATATTATTGAGGACAAAGAAATGAGTCCATATTATGCACAAGGAAATCTGATATATGTACGACCGAAAAATACAAATGAGATTTTAGTCGGAGATATTATTACATATTATGAAAATTCAGGAAAAAAATCTCGACGCGTCGCGTAATAGCCGTTGAAAACAACCACGAAGATTTTTATACAAAAGCTGATACAAAGACTTATATTGAGCCTGGAGTAGTAAAAAAGAGAAATATTATCGGTAGTCCCATCTTTCAGATTCCATATATTGGACTAGTCCTTTCAAAAACGGCATTTGCATGGATTCAGGGGTTATTATTTACGATTGCTTTTTGCCTAACAGGAATCACAGCATGGAATACCTTTGTAGAGTTGAAAAAGAAGCGGAGACGAACACAGAAATTTTTGTAAGAATGTTAAAAACATAAATGTATTCCAGAGATCCAACGACTCTTCTGAACATGAAACACGAGAAAACACTCATGCAGCTTGTAGATTTAGTCAGTTGTTCGTATAATGTGTGAAGAGGAGGAGTAGTATGCGCAATGAAATGATGCATCGTCCTGTAGTCAAAGAAGAACTATTGGATTTTATGCGTACCCAGCAAAAAAAATTACCGGGTGAGCTAGGCAAACTGGAAGAAGAAGCTCATGTAGCAGAAGTACCAGTTATTCCCCATGAAACAGTTGTATTTTTGAAATTTTTACTTGGACAGCTTCAGCCTGAACGAATCTTGGAGATCGGAGCAGCTATCGGTTTTTCATCAAGTGTCATGGCCACGACAATCGGAGAAAACGCTCATGTTACGACAATTGATCGTTTCGATGTCATGATCGAGAAAGCTAAAAAAAACTATGAACGTCTAGGACTGACAGATAAAGTGACTTTGCTTGAAGGTCAAGCAGCAGATATCTTGCCGGAGTTGTCTGGTCCGTATGACTTTATTTTTATGGATAGTGCAAAATCAAAATATATTGAATTTTTACCTGAATGCTTACGTTTGTTAAGAAAAGGTGGCGTTTTGATGGTAGATGACATCTTCCAAGGAGGAACGATCTTGCTCCCAGATGAAGAGATTCCCCGTGGCAAACGAGCTATCCATCGTAAATTAAATGAATTTCTTCGTGTTGTGATGGATCATCCCGATTTGACATCGACAATCTTGCCATTAGGTGATGGTGTGATCTTAATGACAAAGGAATCAGAAACAATCGAGTTGTGATACATGATTATGGCAGCCTGTAGATAATCGATTGAATCGAGGGCTCAATTCGAACTTGATGTAAAAGTTTCTATATTTGTAAGTCAATTAAAGGATACAGGAAATCTAAATAAACAGGAGTAGCATGAAGTCAATGTAGCTCCTGTTTTCCATTGATAACCTTAGAACAGCTGAAGGAGAATGTCTCGTTTTAAAAGATTGATTTAGTAGTTGGGCCAAAATAATTCATTATTTGCTAATTAAATAACTATTTCGTATTGACAGAAGCAATTTAATTATCTATAATTATTGATGTTCCGCTGATTCTTGTCATAGTAGCTCAGCTGGATAGAGCATCCGCCTTCTAAGCGGACGGTCGGGGGTTCGAATCCCTCCTGTGACGCTAAAAAACCGTTAGAAACTGAGGTTTCTAACGGTTTTTCTTTGTTTTTTGTGCCAATATTGTTTGTTTTCAAAGGCAAATAAAATAAAAAAACATCCTTATCGAGTACAATTATAAGGAGCAAAAAAATAAAACTCATCAGAAAAGAGGAAGAAGATATGACGATACTATCGAAAATTTTAGTGACTCTAGTTGCAATTGAATTTTTTTATATCATGTATATCGAAACGGTGAGAACTGATTCTGACACGACAAGTAGGGTTTTTAAAATGAGTAAAGAAGAGTTAAGCAGAAAATCTGTTCAAACATTGTTTAAGAACCAAGGAGTGTACAATGGACTATTAGGAGTGGGACTACTTTATGGAGCTTATCTTTCTTCCGCATCTAAAGAAATCACAAGTATGCTATTAACATCTATTTTTTTTGTTGCATTATATGGCAGTTTGACTAGCGATCGTTGGATTTTACTCAAACAAGGTGGGCTAGCTCTGTTGGCATTGCTTTCTATTTTCTTATAAATATAGAAAAAATAAGAATTTATCTAACAGGAAACTTTGTGAAAAATATTACTTTATCTCATGAAATATGATATTCTAATGAATGGTATTTTAGAAAATTTCATGAAAAAGGAGTTAGATAGGTGTTCAAAAATTATGTTTCCTCACTAAAAAAAGAATTTTCAGGTTATGATCTTTCAAGATTTCAGAAAGATCTTTTGGCTGGGATCACAGTAGCTGCTGTAGCATTGCCTTTAGCCTTGGCTTTTGGGGTGTCAAGCGGAGCTGATGCGGCCGCAGGTTTGATTACGGCTATCATTGCCGGTATCGTCATTGGCGGTTTATCAGGCGGTTTTTATCAAATATCAGGTCCGACAGGTGCGATGGCAGCTATCTTGATGTCTATTGCGGCAACAAAGGGAATGCAAGGTGTATTGCTTGCTACTTTTTTAGCGGGTCTATTTTTACTTGCAGCAGGACTTTTCCGATTAGGAACACTGACTTCTTTTATCCCAGCACCCGTAATTACGGGGTTTACTTCAGGTATTGCTATCATTATTGCATTAGGTCAGATCGATAATTTATTTGGTGTTCACTCGGAAGGTACAAACGTTATTGAAAAACTAAGTAGTTATCAAACGATAGGATTTCCGATAAACACAGCCTCTTTGATCATGGGAGGGCTAGTCATTTTAGGGATGTTTATCTATCCAAAAAAATGGGCGAAACGAATGCCTAGTTCGCTGCTGTCTATCATTTTGGCAACAGCAGTTATGCTATTGTTCCATTTACCAGTAGCAACTGTGGGTAAGATTCCACAAACATTGATCAGTAGTAATCGTTTGAATATGGGAGATTTTAGCTTTTCTGCCTTGCAACAAGTGGCAGTTCCAGCTATTAGCATTGCTTTATTAGGAATGATTGAAAGCTTGCTATGTGGTGCTTCGGCTGGCCGAATGGCAAATAAGCCCTTAGATAGCAATCAAGAATTAATGGCGCAAGGAATTGGAAATCTGTTGCTTCCTTTCTTTGGCGGGATTCCTGCTACTGCGGCCATCGCCCGTACAAGCGTGGCCATCAAATCTGGTGCACAAACTAGATTAGCTGGTATGATACATGCAGTTGTCTTACTGCTCTCCATGCTTGTTTTTGCGCCAGTGATGTCACAGATTCCAATGCCAGCACTTGCAGGTGTTTTGATCGTGACGGCTTGGCGTATGAATGAATGGGAAACGATCAAGGAGCTATTTACTAATAAATATTGGTCAGCAGTTCTATTGTTTATCCTTACGATGATTTGTACAGTTATCTTTGATTTAAGTATTGCTATCGTGATCGGGGTGATCGGCGGCTGTGTATTTTTTGTTGTCAAAAGCGCTGCTATCACGATTTCATTAGAAACGATCGATTGGCAAAGAATGGGGCTGCCAGAAACGGAAAAGCTGAATAACTGGACAGTAGTGTATATTAGTGGTCCACTGTTTTTTATGTCTTCAGAAAAACTCAAAAATAAATTGGAAGAACTAAATCATCACGATGGTGTCATTTTCTCCATGCGAGGCGTACCAAGTATTGATTTGACGGCACGTGCAGTTTTTGATGAATTTCAAGAAAAAGCAGAGCAAAGAGGACAAACGATTATCTATACTTCCTTGCAGCCAGAAGTAGAAAAACAACTTTCTCACTTGTGGGAACATACATTCACGCATCAACATCAAACAGTTGCTCATGCGTTGACAGCTTTACATGCGAAATATACTGCAATTAGCCATTAAAACAATGAAAAAGAACAGACAAGACTGTAAACTGAAGATTTTATGGTCTTGTCTGTTCTTTTTAATATTGCTGTAAAAGTGAAGCTAGTACTTGCCAGTCTTGATGGATAACAGGTACAAGGGAGCGATTGTAGAAAATAGCTGCTGGATGAAAAAGTGGAAGAATTCGATAGTTTTTTTCTGACCATTCGTAGGCATCCTTTTGTTCTGTTAATTGTAAGACAGGCCCTGTATAGAGTTGACCATGATTTTTGGTAACCGTATATTCTTTGCCAAGTAAACGTTGAAGACCAATGTTTCCAAGTGTCGCAATTAATTTTGGCTGGACCTTCATCAGTTCGTAATCCAATATTGGTGCATGCGCAAATACTTCGGAACGAGTAGGTGTCCGATTTGGATAAACAGTTTCTGACTGTTGTGTCCGTTTATTGATCCGATGAGTCACGCGATACGGGCGGCTCCTTACAGCACTGGTGATATACACCTCTTCTCGTGTTAAGCCAGTTGAAGAAAGTGCCTGCATCAATTCTTTTCCAGCTTGACCGCTAAAAGGAACATGCGTATCAATCTCTGTTTTCCCTGGGGCTTCTCCCACGAGCATCAGTTTAGGATGAAGAGGTCCTTGCCCAGCGATAAATCCTTCTACAGGACGGCCGTTCATTCTTAAAGAAGCTTCTTGTATCAGTTCTTTTGGGTATTCCATTTATGCTCCTCCTTTTTCTTTTATTATAAGAATAAAAGAAACACAATGCGACTATTTTATTTGGTAGAACTGTGAGGATAGAAAAGCAGAAGTATTGCTTGAATTTTTGTTTTACTTTTTGATTTTAAATTTAGTTGACTAACGGTTGCTGTTCTGGTAAGCTAGTACTGTTGTAATTGTGGACTCCACAGCTACAACCGCTCAGAACAAGTAATAAGCACAGCATATGCTGTCACTTCGGATGGCGAGTCTAAGTATATCAGAAGGAGGTGCTTTATAGCATGTACGCAATTATTAAAACTGGTGGTAAACAAGTAAAAGTTGAAGTGGGACAAGCAATCTATGTTGAAAAACTTGACGTTGAAGCAGGAGAAAAAGTTGTTTTTGACGAAGTTATCTTAGTAGGCGGCGAATCTACAAAAGTAGGCGCTCCAACTGTTGCAGGTGCAACTGTTGAAGGTACTGTTGAAAAACACGGCAAACAAAAGAAAGTCGTTACTTTCAAATACAAACCTAAAAAACATTCACACCGTAAACAAGGTCATCGTCAACCATATACAAAAGTGGTTATCGACGCGATCAACGCTTAATAGCGTTTGAGAAAGAAGGCCTATATATGATCAAAGGAACATTTAAGCGAAATGACGCAGGTCAGATCGTTTCATTCACTTTGACCGGGCATGCTGATGCTGGTCCTTATGGAAGTGATATCGTTTGTGCGGGTGTTTCTGCGTTAGCGATCAGCACTGTCAACGGGATTGCCTCATTAGCCGGTTTTGAGCCGATTGTTGAAATGAATGAAGAAGAAGGCGGTTATCTTTATACCGAAGTCACTGCAGGAATGACACAAGAACAAAACAATATTGCTGAGATTCTATTAGAAAATCTTTTATTAGGATTACAATCGATAGAAGCTGAAAACTCAGAATATATCCAAATTAAAACAATTAATGATAAATAGGAGGTGCAGACCATGTTGTTATCTATGAATCTACAATTATTTGCCCACAAAAAAGGTGGCGGTTCTACATCTAACGGCCGTGACTCAGAATCAAAACGTCTAGGTGCTAAACGTGCTGATGGACAAACAGTTACAGGTGGATCAATTCTTTACCGTCAACGCGGTACAAAAATCTATCCAGGTGTAAACGTGGGTATCGGTGGAGACGACACTTTATTTGCAAAAGTTGATGGCGTAGTACGTTTCGAACGTAAAGGCCGTAACAAAAAACAAGTGTCTGTTTATCCAGTAGCTCAAGAAGCTTAATTGAATCTTATGATTAAAGAGGTTGTGACAAGACTTTTGTCACAGCCTTTTTTGTTTATAAAAATAAAAGTTGTAGTGGAGGCTACGAAGTTTACTTTGTCTTTTTACACTTAATATTTTTTTGCCATCTTGTAATCAGGATGTTTTGATAACTATCGTTTTCAATTGATGGAAGCTATATTGTTTGCTATCAGTGAAATAATTATATGGTAAACAGTGTTCTTTTTCTTGTTTCCATTATAAAAATCGTATCGGGATTTTTCGTTCTTTTAAATTGAACATTTCTATCTATCCGCGTGTTATCAACAAAACAAAATCAGGTAAATAGTTGACGAAACAGAAATAAATACATAGTATTATGTTTTGAAGCCTAAGTACAACAGTCTATAGAAAAGGAGCGATACCATTGGCAAAACGCATTGACCGAATTTATATGTATGTCAAAGAAAAAACCGCTCATTTAACAAAGGCAGAATATGATCAAGGAGTAACAACACAGGAAATTGCTGAAGTGTTAGGGATTCAGCGAACAAATAGCAGTAAAGATCTGAATCAGCTAGTGCGCGAAGGAAAACTGATAAAGACAGACGGACGACCAGTACGTTACATATATCAAACACTCGTTACGCACGTAAAGCCAGTTACAAAACATGTAGTCAGTTACAAAGAAACGCCGGTCTCTGAAGAAAAAAATACACTCCAAATAGATACTAAGGATATCTTTGCAAAAATCATTGGAGCTAACGGCAGCATGAAAAATTCAGTGGAACAGGCAAAAGCTGCGATTTTGTATCCGCCAAGAGGATTAAATTGTTTGATTACAGGACCTACCGGATCAGGAAAGACTTATTTTGCACACGCGATGTATCATTTTGCAAAAGCGCATCATGTAATAGATGAGGAAACGGAACTGATTGTTTTCAATTGTGCTGATTATGCCAATAACCCTGAGCTTTTGATGAGTCATTTATTTGGGTACGCAAAAGGTGCTTTTACAGGCGCAGATGAAGAAAAAATGGGGATTATCGATCAAGCGGATGGCGGTATGCTGTTTTTGGATGAGATTCACCGGTTGCCGCCTGAAGGTCAAGAAATGATCTTTTACTTTATGGATCATGGAACTTACAGTCGTCTTGGGGAAACAACGAAATCCCATGAAGCAAATGTACGGATCGTAGGTGCGACCACAGAAGACCCAGGTTCTTCTCTATTAGAAACTTTTGTTCGGCGTATCCCAATCAATATCAAACTTCCGGCTTTTGAAAAACGTCCTGCAAATGAGAAAGTCGATTTAGTAAAAATCATGATTGCCCACGAAGCAAACCGCACGCAGCGAAAGATTTCTTTGACAGAAGATGTAGCAAAAGCATTGATCGGCAGTGTGACCTATGGAAATATAGGACAATTGAAGTCAAATATCCAGTTAGTATGTGCACGAGGATTTCTAAATCATATGCAATCACCCGAAATCTCGATCACAATCGATGATTTGACAGAAGGGATTCGTAGCGGATTGATTCAATTAGCAAGCAACCGCAGTGCAATGGCAGAGCTTTCTAAAATATTGGAGCCAAAGATAACTGTAGCACCAAATGATACGATCATGAAAATCCAATCGGACTCCTATGAGTTACCTTATAATCTATATGATATCATCGGAGATAAAGCAGCTTTACTGAAGTCGGATGGTTTGGATCAAGAAGCAATCAATCATTTCATTTCTACAGATATCAACATCCATCTGAAGTCTTTCTATAAAGACCATGGTTTTTCTTTTAATGCAGACAGCAAATTAGCAGAATTTGTAGATCCGAAAATCATAGAAGTGACCAATCAGATTTATGTAATGGTCAAAAGATCTTTACCATATGAGTTTCAGCAAAACTTTATTTATGCTATGAGCTTGCATATCAGTTCTTTTTTGAAAAAAATCAACTTAGGAGAAGAACGGCATACGAATGATAACATCCGTGAGATGGCTTTTGATTTTCCAGATGAATATGCTGTTGCGAAAGAAGTGCGTAGTTATATCGAAACGTATTTTCAAGTGGAGATTCCAGAAAGTGAAGACTATTACTTGACCGTTCTACTCGTCTCGTTACGGGCAAATCAAGCAAGCGGCAGAATCGGTGTAGTCGTTGCAGCTCACGGAAACAGCACAGCAAGCAGTATGGTCCAAGTTGTCCAACAGTTGTTAGATGCAGAGAACGTACGAGCAGTAGACATGCCTTTGGATATGGATCCGAAAACAGCATTGGACCGAATTGAACGCAATGTACAAGAAGTAGATGAAGGAAGCGGGGTCATACTCTTAGTAGATATGGGGTCCCTTGTGTCGTTTAATTCGCAAATTCAAAGAGACACTGGAATTCCAGTACGTACTGTTGATATGGTAACAACTTCTCTAGTTTTGGAAACTGTACGAAAGGTCTCAGTATTAGGGACAGATCTAGATATGTTGCATGAATCATTGAAAAATTTTCGAGGTTACGCAGAAATATCTTCTGTAGAATCTGTTCAGGAAGCAAAACCTATTCATAAGAAAAAAGCTGTTTTGGCTATCTGCGCATCTGGCGAAGGTACAGCACAAAGAATCAAAGAATTGATCGAACGAGCGGTAAACAAGCGTCAAGAAACAGAATTAGAAGTTCTAGCTTTGTCGATTGTGGAAGTGAAAGAAGAACTGCCAGTTATCCAAAAAGAATATCAGATCATAGCTACTACTGGGATTACTGATTTGAATATCCAAGCCCCATTTATTCCTTTAGAACGTTTTATTGATCAAAATATCGAAGTCATTTTGGATCAGTTGCTGATGGAATCAGAATTGGAGGAAACTGAATTCATCTCCCTAGATGAAGAGTCAGCTAAAAATACGTGTGTTGAGTTTATCTCTGATAACTACATCTTTATTAATGGTAGTAAGTTAATCGATCCAATGTGGCAATTTTCTACACAAATCTCTCAGACGACGGGAATCGGCGATGAAGAATATGGATTCAAAATCAACCTAGTGATGCACACAGCAGGAATGATCGAACGTATTATTCGGAATGAACCATTGACTGTGGAAGAAAACGAATTGACAAATACAACGAATGATCCTCTTTATAGCCAATTGGCAGCCTCAGTTGTTCTGTTGGAAGATCAGATAAAAGTAAAAGTGCCGATAGAAGAAATGTATTATCTGCTACGTCTAGTCCATAATCAGTTAGATAAAAAAGAATACACTGTGCCATGAATACACAAAAACGATACACTTTTATAGTGTATCGTTTTTGTGTATTGGTTAAGAATCCTTTAAATTCAATTAGTGTATCGTAAAAAAGTTGGCACGCTTTTTGCTTATAGTAGTGTGTGCTAGGAGGTGGTTGTTCACACAGAAATGATAGGGGTTTCTGTGAAGTAGTGAGGAAGAAGGAGTTTTGCAGATGGATATTCGATTGGCACGTATAGATGATCGTTTAATCCACGGGCAAGTCGCAACAGTTTGGTCGAAGCAAACAGGTGTTGAACGTATCATTGTGATCAGCGATGTAGTCGCTCAAGATAAATTGAGAAAGTTTCTACTAAAAGAAGCTGCACCGCCGGGGATCACAGCAAATGTAATAACCGTGCAGAAAATGATTCAAATCTATCATAGTGGATTATTATCACGAGCAAAAGTGATGCTTTTATTCACCAATCCCCAAGATGTTGAAGCGGTTGTCCGCTGCGGTGTACAGTTGAAGTCGTTGAATATCGGCGGTATGAGTTTTACTGAAGGCAAATCAATGATTACCAATTTTGTTTCAGTAAATCAACAAGATATTGATTCCTTTCGTTACTTGAACAGTCAAGAAGTGGAGTTAGAGATTCGAAAAGTACCTGCTGACAGGAAAATCCTTTTGATGGAACTACTAGCGAAAATCAAAAAGGTGTAGCAAGAATGGTTGTTGGAAAAGGTCAAATAATTCTGTTGTAATGGTTAGCAATTATTAATATTTTTGAATTTGTTACAACAAAAGTAAATAGGAGGTATAAATATGGTAGGGATTATCCTAGCAAGTCATGGACAATTTGCTGAAGGAATCTTACAATCCGGTTCAATGATCTTTGGCGAACAAGAAAACGTCAAAGCCGTGATTTTGAAACCAAGTGAAGGTCCAGATGACTTGAGAGCCAAATTGGAAGAAGCGGTTGCTTCTTTTGATAATCAAGACGAAGTGTTATTCTTAGTTGATTTATGGGGCGGAACACCGTTCAATCAATCAAACACATTATTCGAAGAGCACAAAGATAAATGGGCAATCGTCAGCGGTTTGAATTTACCAATGTTGATTGAAGCCTACGCATCACGCTTTTCAATGGAATCTGCTCATGAAATTGCAGCACACATCATTGAAACAGCAAAAGACGGTGTAAAAGTAAAACCGGAAGAATTAGAACCGGCAGAAGCACCGAAAGCAGCAGTTGAAGACGCACAACCTAAAGGAGCACTTCCAGAAGGAACTGTGGTCGGAGACGGAAAAATCAAATATGTATTAGCACGTGTTGACTCACGTCTGTTACATGGACAAGTTGCGACAGCTTGGACAAAAGCAGTGCAACCAAACCGTATTATCGTTGTTTCAGATGCAGTATCAAAGGATGATCTGCGTAAGAGACTAATCGAACAAGCTGCTCCTCCAGGTGTAAAAGCAAATGTTATTCCTATTAGCAAAATGATCGAAGTAGCAAAAGACCCTCGTTTTGGAAATACCAAAGCATTGCTTTTATTTGAAAATCCTGAAGACGTATTGACAGCTGTTGAAGGTGGCGTAGACATCAAAGAATTAAATGTTGGGTCAATGGCGCATTCGGTTGGTAAAGTCGTTGTAAGTAAAGTATTGTCTATGGGACAAGAAGACGTTGAAGCGTTTGAGAAGCTTGAACAAAAAGGTGTGAAATTCGATGTACGTAAAGTACCTAATGATTCACGCGATAACATGGATGATATTTTGAAGAAAGCAAAAGCTGAATTAGCAAAAGCGTAATAAATAATATTAAAATTTATAGGAGGCTTATCATGTCTATTATTTCAATAATTTTAGTCGTATTAGTTGCCTTTCTAGCTGGTATGGAAGGTATTCTTGATGAATTTCAATTTCATCAACCACTAGTGGCATGTACATTGATCGGTTTAGTTACCGGTAACCTCGAAGCTGGTATCGTACTTGGCGGTACGCTTCAGATGATCGCTTTAGGTTGGGCAAATATCGGTGCCGCTGTAGCACCAGATGCTGCATTAGCATCAGTAGCATCAGCAATTATTTTAGTTTTAGGTGGACAAGGTGTTAAAGGTGTTCCTTCTGCGATCGCGATTGCCGTTCCTTTGGCTGTTGCAGGGTTGTTCTTAACAATGATCGTACGTACAATCGCTGTTCCAATCGTTCATTTGATGGATGCGGCTGCTGAAGAAGGAAACATCCGTAAGGTTGAAATGTGGCACATCATTGCTGTATGTTTACAAGGGGTTCGTATCGCGGTCCCAGCAGCAGCGTTGCTATTTATCCCAGCACAAACTGTGCAATCATTCCTTGAATCAATGCCAGCATGGTTAACAGATGGTATGGCTATCGGTGGGGGAATGGTCGTAGCTGTAGGTTACGCTTTGGTAATCAACATGATGGCTACAAAAGAAGTATGGCCATTCTTCGTTATTGGTTTCGTTGTAGCTGCAATTTCTCAATTAACATTGATTGCTCTAGGTGCTTTAGGTGTTGCATTAGCTCTTATTTACTTGAACCTTTCTAAAATGGGTGGTTCATCAAATAATGGAGGCGGAAGCAACTCTGGTGACCCTTTAGGCGACATTTTGAATGACTATTAATCTTGAAGGAGGAAAATAAAATGGCAGAAGAAAAAATCAAATTATCAAAAAAAGATCGTTTAGCTGTTGCGTGGCGCTCTACCTTCATTCAAGGTTCATGGAACTACGAACGTATGCAAAACGGTGGCTGGGCATTTTCTATGATTCCAGCAATCAAAAAATTATACAAAACAAAAGAAGAACGTTCTGCAGCATTAAAACGTCACTTGGAATTCTTTAATACACACCCATACATTGCTTCTCCAATTTTAGGGGTTACATTGGCTCTGGAAGAAGAACGTGCGAATGGCGCGCCTGTTGATGATGTAGCGATTCAAGGGGTTAAAGTAGGTATGATGGGTCCTTTAGCTGGTGTTGGTGACCCAGTGTTCTGGTTTACAGTACGTCCAATGCTAGGTGCACTAGGTGCTTCATTAGCTATGGGAGGAAATATCCTTGGACCAATCATCTTCTTCTTAGGTTGGAACATTATTCGTTGGGCATTCATGTGGTATACACAAGAATTTGGCTACAAAGCTGGTTCTAAAATTACTGATGACCTTTCTGGCGGATTGTTACAAGACGTAACAAAAGGTGCTTCAATTTTAGGGATGTTCGTATTAGCTGCCCTTGTACAAAGATGGGTATCAATCAAATTCTTACCAGTTGTATCAACTGTAAAATTAGATAAAGGTGCTTACATCGAATGGGATAAATTGCCTTCAGGTGGTGAAGGAATCAAGAGTGCATTTGAACAAGTTAATAATGGCTTAGCCCTTTCTCCTGAAAAGGTAACAACATTACAAGACAACTTAGACCAATTGATTCCTGGTTTAGCTGCATTAGGGTTAACATTGTTATGTATGTGGTTGCTTAAGAAAAAGGTTTCTCCAATCGTTATCATCCTTGGTTTATTCGTAGTCGGTGTTGTTGGACACGTCATCGGACTTTTATAATCCATAAAAATATAGCTCGGGCGTTGTCCCGAGCTTTTTTTATATAGTATACTGTTCATAAACAAATATCTGGAGGGAGAAAATGGTTCAATCAATCAATACAAAAGTAGACTTGGTAATTGATGCTACTTCGTTTACGGGTCTGACAGATTACGGGCAAATCATGATAGGTGATAATGGTTTTGAGTTTTACCATGCGCGAGATAGACGCAAATATATCCAAATTCCATGGGAAGAAGTGGATTATGTACTAGCATCAGTCATGCTAAAGGGAAAATGGATTCCTCGATATGCCATTCAAACGAAAAAAAATGGTACATACACATTTTCTTCCAAAGAACCTAAAAAAGTGCTTCGTGCGATCAGAGAATATGTAGATGAAGATAGAATGGTACAATCATTGAGTTTCTTTGATGTAGTGAAACGTGGTATTCGTAGTATGTTTAAACGCAAGTAAAAAATAAAGAAAACTTCTAAGAGGAGGTTTTCTTTATTTTTTTACTTTGCAGAAGAAAATATGAAATAGCAAAACCAATTATTTGTCCCCTTTAAATCCCATATGCTAAAATTGATTAGCAAAGAAGGAGGTTATATTATGAGTTGGTTATGGACATTGATTGTTGGAGCCGTGATCGGAGCAATTGCAGGTGCGATCACCAGTAAAGGAAATTCGATGGGCTGTGTAACGAATATCATTGCTGGACTAGTCGGTTCAAGTATTGGACAAGCGATTTTCGGCGAATGGGGACCAAAAGCTGCAGGTATGGCACTTATTCCATCTATTTTAGGCGCAGTGATTTTGGTAGCAGTTGTCTCATTTTTCTTTGGAAAACGATCATAAGTTTTTACAAAATAGTAAACTAAAAGGAGTTGCAGCGAGACTGTGACTCCTTTTTGGCTTTATTTATTTAAAAGAAAAAGAAGTTTTCCGGAAATTTTTATTTAACTGTCGTGTACGAAGAAAAGTTTGCTATAATAGAAAAAAGCGTGCAAAGAAAGAGGGAGTTTCATTATGATGCTACGTGTAGAAAAATTGCGCAAAAAAATGCAAGAAGAAAAGTTGGATTCATTTTTGGTTACCAGTCCGTACAATCTTCGTTACTTAACGAACTTTACAGGTACGACAGGATTAGCTGTTATTACTTTGGAAAAAGCATTTTTTATTACTGATTTTCGTTATACCGAGCAGGCGGCAGCGCAGGCTCAAGGGTTTGAAATTATTAAAAATGTCGGACCTATTTTTGATGAGGTAGCAAACTTAGTACGCAAAGAAGAACTGCACTCATTAGCTTTTGAGGAAACAACAGTCTCATTTTTAGAATATTCGGTTTTAGAAGAAATCATCGATGCGGAATTAGTACCTGTTTCACAGATGATCGAAGAACTCAGAGAAGTGAAAGATGAAGAAGAAATCGCTATTATCGAAAAAGCATGTCATATTGCGGATATGGCATATGATCACATCCTGAAAATGATCCAACCGGGCATGACTGAGATTGAAGTCGCAAATCAACTAGACTTTTATATGCGTTCTCTTGGCGCTTCAGGTGTTTCTTTTGATACGATCGTTGCTAGCGGATTGCGTTCGGCTATGCCGCATGGTGTAGCAAGCAAAAAAATCATCGAACAAGGCGACTTGATCACATTGGACTTTGGCTGCTATTACGAAGGGTACATTTCCGATATGACACGTACATTCGCTATTGGTGATCCTGGGGAAAAATTAAAAGAAATTTATCAAATAGTCTTAGATGCTCAATTAGCAGTTATTGATACTGCAAAACCAGGAATGACTGGTGTCCAATTAGACGCAGTTGCTAGAGATTATATTTCAAAACATGGTTACGGGGAAGCATTTGGACATTCTACAGGACATGGGATCGGTCTAGAGATCCACGAAGGACCAAACGTTTCTTCTCATGCAGAAAAGCAATTTGTACCAGGAAATGTGATCACTGATGAACCAGGGATCTACTTACCAGGAATCGGTGGAGTACGTATTGAGGATGACTTGTTGATCACAGAAGATGGAAATCGTGTGTTGACTCGTTCACCAAAAGAATTGATCATCTTATAGTTTCATCAATAGAAGAAGTAAGCGTAAAAATCAGTGTTCACAGACTTTGTTATAGAAAATCACTCGATTTAATGATACACTATAGAAGAACTTTTAAGCTGTAAGAGATAATAAAGTTGGGTGTTTTCTCCAATTCATAGCAGTTTGCAGCTGATCGGCGGCAGTTTTCTTACCACGTGATCACTATGCCGCATCATAGAGAATTCGGATGTATCTCGTGCTTAGGCAAAGGGAGGAATAAATAAATGGCAGATGAAAAAAATTTGATTTTAAACGCAAACCAAGATTTAGGAGAGATCGTGATCGCTCCTGAAGTCATCGAAGTAATTATCGGGATTGCAGCTTCTAAAGTAGAAGGCGTATACGGAATGCGCGGAACTTTTGCCAGCAATGTCACTGAATTATTAGGACGTGCAGCTCACGGAAAAGGTGTTTACTTAGCAAACGAGGAAGATGGCTTGAAAGTAGATCTTTACTGTTATCTAGAATATGGTGTTTCAGTTCCTAAAGTAGCAATGGAAATGCAGGAACGGGTCAGCCAACAAGTCCTTTTCATGACGGATATCGATTTATCTGAAGTCAATATCCATGTAGTAGCTGTTGTTCCTGAAAAATTAGAACAACCAACAATCGAAGAACTTTTTGAAGACGAAGAGGAAGAGAATGAATAAAGAATTATCAAGACACGAGATTCGGGAAATGGCATTGCAGGCTTTATTTCCATTAGACTTCAATGCAGACCTAACAAAAGAAGATGCGATTTTCAACGCAATCGAATTAGACCACCGCGACATGATCAACGAAGATGAATCAGAGTTTGTTCCTGTTTATCTTGATACGCTAGTTGGCGGTGTCTGTGCAAAAAAAGATGAATTGGATAAAGTGATTGAAAAACATTTGAAAAACAATTGGCACATCAATCGGATCTCAAAAATGGATTTGGTGATCTTGCGTATCGCGATTTTTGAAATGACTTATGTGACAGATGTACCAGCGGCTGTTGCTTTAAATGAAGCAATCGAGTTGGCAAAAACATTTAGTGATGACCGTTCACGTAAATTCGTCAACGGTGTTTTATCCAATGTATTGAAAGAATTAGAAGCTGGGGCGTAAGTCCTAGCTTTTTTCTATGAATCATCATAAACCTGTTATAAATCGGGAAAATTCTATGGTAGAATGAAAACACAAAAAATATCTGGGAGTGGTTAGATGGCAGAATTGATTAACGGAAAAGAATTAGCTGAAAAAATGCAGGCAGAGATTGCTGAAAAAATCCAAAAATTGAAAGATAATGGTATCCATCCCGGATTAGTCGTTTTATTGGTAGGGGAAAATCCAGCCAGCCAAATCTATGTAAGAAATAAAGAACGTGTAGCAAAAGAAATCGGAATCCATTCATTGGTAGAGCGTTATCCTGAGACGATTTCTGAAGACGAACTACTTGCAGAAATTGAAAAATACAATCAAGATCCTAGTTTTCATGGTATATTGGTCCAATTACCATTGCCAAAGCATATAGATGAAGAAAAGATCCTGTTAGCTATCCGCCCTGAAAAAGACGTAGACGGTTTTCATCCGATGAATTTAGGCAGACTCCTTGCGGGTAAACCGGACAAGATTCCTTGTACTCCATACGGCATCATGAAAATGTTTGAAGCTTATTCTATCGATCCGGCGGGTAAACGAGCAGTAGTTATCGGACGAAGCAATATCGTCGGTAAACCGATGGCTCAGCTACTCTTGATGGCAGATGCAACTGTTACTGTTGCTCATTCTAAAACCGAAAATCTGGCTGAACTGGCACAAGAAGCAGATATTTTAGTCGTAGCAATAGGATGTGGACATTTTGTCACAAAAGAATTCGTAAAACCAGGTGCTGTAGTGATAGATGTAGGGATGAACCGTGATGCTAACGGTAAGCTGATCGGTGATGTGAAATTTGATGAAGTGGAGCCTATTGCAGGCTGGATCACTCCTGTGCCAAAGGGTGTAGGGCCAATGACTATCACGATGCTGATGTATCAAACCGTAAAATCTGCCGAAGCTTTTGGAGCAGGTGAATAGATGGCACAAGAATATTTAACTGTCACTACATTAACGAAGTATTTGAAAAGAAAATTTGATGCCGATCCTTATTTAGAACGCGTATATTTAACAGGCGAAATCTCGAATTTCCGTTTACGCGCCAATACCCATCAATATTTCAGCTTAAAAGATGACCATGCAAAAATATCTGCTATTATGTTCAAAGGAGCATTCCAAAAATTACGCTTCCAGCCAAAAGAGGGAATGAAAGTCCTTGTCGTTGGGCGTATTTCATTATATGAAGCGGGAGGTTCTTATCAAATCTATGTAGAGCACATGGAGCCTGATGGAATAGGTGCTTTATATCAAGAATTGGAAGAACGAAAAGAAAAGCTGATGAAGGAAGGCCTTTTTCAAGGGCCTAAAAAAATGCTGCCACGTTTCCCAAAGCGAATCGCGGTCCTTACCAGTCCAAGCGGAGCGGTTATCCGCGATATCATCACGACGGTGAAAAGAAGATATCCAATTGTCCAATTGGTTTTGTTCCCAACAGTTGTACAAGGAAACCAAGCAGCGGACAATGTTGTCAGGAATATCCAGAGAGTAGAAGAGATGGGCAATTTCGATACAATGATCATCGGTCGTGGGGGTGGTTCGATTGAGGATTTATGGCCGTTTAATGAAGAGCGGGTTGCTCGGGCGATTTATCAAGCTAATACGTCGGTGATTTCATCTGTAGGACATGAAACAGATACCACGATCGCTGATTTAGTAGCAGATGTTCGGGCTGCCACTCCAACAGCAGCTGCAGAATTAGCTGTTCCTGTTTTGTCAGAAGAGTTGATGCGCATTCAAGAACGGCAAGCTAGATTGCAGCAGGCGTTTGTACGCCAGATCCAGCGCAAACAAGAGCGGTTCGAGCGTGCTCGACGTTCCTATGTATTTCGGCAGCCTGAAAGATTGTATGAAGGTCAGACCATCAAATTAGACCAGTTGAAACAGCGATTATATCAAGCTACACAGCAAATTTATCATGCGAAAGAAAAACAAACGATCGCATTAAGCCACCAATTGGAACAAGTGGCTCCGCTTTATCGAGTTAAAGCAGCTCGCCAAGAAACTGCTTATCTAGAAAAACGCTTAGAAGAGAAAATCCAACAATATATGAAACAACAGCAGCAGCGTTTTGCTCAAGCTGTTCAATCTCTTGATTTGTTGAGTCCATTGAAAATCATGGGAAGAGGCTACAGCTATACGACGTTAAATGATCAAGTAGTAAAAAGTGTCTCCGAGATTCATCAAGGGGATTTGCTGACGATCCATTATCAAGATGGAATCGTTAAAGGACAAGTACAAGAGATAGACAAAGGAGAATAAAAATATGGAAAATCCAACTTTTGAAGAGTCACTGCAAGAATTAGAAAAAATTGTCATGCAGTTAGAACAAGGAGACGTTCCATTAGAATCAGCTCTAGATTCGTTTAAACGAGGAATGGAATTAAGCAAACATTGCCAAGATACATTAGCTAAAGCAGAAGAGACCTTGACGAAAATGATGACAGAATCAAATGAAGAAGTTGATTTTGACGGAAACGAGGAAAGCTGAGATGAGATTAACTGACTTTTCAGCTATTCATCTACCTGCTGTAGAAAAAGAAATCTTGTCTTTTTTAGATGAGCATACAACGGATAGAGGACTCTATGATGCGATGAGTTATTCAGTGAAAGCAGGCGGGAAAAGAATACGTCCCTTATTACTTTTAACGGCCGTTGCTTCCTTTGATGAGCCTATTGATGTTCCCGTCTATCAAGTAGCAGCTGCTTTAGAAATGGTGCATACGTATTCCTTGATCCACGATGATTTGCCTGCGATGGACAATGATGATCTTCGTAGAGGAAGACCTACCAATCATAAAGTATTCGGCGAAGCATTAGCTATATTGGCCGGAGATGGTTTGCTTACAGGAGCATTCCAGCTAATCAGTATGGCACACTTAGGTAATTCTCCTAAGCTTCTGCTGCTTCAGCAATTAGCTGTTTGTGCGGGATCACAAGGTATGGTTGCTGGGCAAGCTGCAGATATCGAGGGCGAATCGAAAAAGCTTTCTTTAGAAGAATTAGCATTTATTCATGAAAGAAAGACAGGGCATTTGATTCGTTATGCCTTGCTGGCTGGTGGCATATTAGCGAAGCAACCTGAAGAAATCATATTGCTACTTCAACGATTAGCCGAACATTTAGGTTTAGCTTTTCAGATAAGAGATGATCTACTCGATGTGATTGGTACAACGAAAACATTAGGGAAAACAGCTGGTAAAGATGAACGTATGGAAAAAAATACTTACCCGCGTTTATTAGGCCTAGAAAAGACACGTGAGGCGTTGGAGATTGAACTGTTATCCGCCAACAAGATCATAGACAAATTAGAAGAGGACGTTTTTTCTTTTAATGGCGGGCTGATGCGCCAGATGATCAAGCAATTTGATGTGGAGAAATGAGGGAAAGAATGGAAAAAGAACGCGTAGATGTATTAGCGGTCAAACAAGGATTATTTGAAACAAGAGAACAAGCCAAACGTTCAGTGATGGCTGGTTTGATTTACAACGAAAAAAACGAGCGGCTTGATAAACCGGGAGAAAAAATTCCAGTGAGTAGTGAATTAAGAGTCAAAGGTAAAAAACTTCCTTATGTTTCTCGGGGGGGATTAAAATTAGAAAAAGCACTCAAAGCATTTGATCTATCTGTTGAAGGAAAAACATTGTTAGATATTGGTGCATCCACTGGCGGATTTACTGATGCAGCTTTGCAAAATGGCGCAAAAATGAGTTATGCTTTAGACGTTGGCTACAATCAGCTAGCTTGGAAAATAAGACAAGATCCTAGAGTCGTCGTAATGGAAAGAGTGAATTTTCGTTATGCAAAACCCGAAGACTTTACCTTAGGAATTCCAGAAGTTGCTGTTATCGATGTTTCTTTTATTTCACTAAAACTGATGCTGCCTCCATTACATGCTATTTTAAAAGAAGAGGGAGAAGTGATTGCCTTAATCAAACCCCAATTCGAAGCAGGCAGAGAAGCTGTAGGGAAAAACGGAATTGTTCGTGACCCTCAGACCCATCAAAAAGTTTTAGAAGACATTTTGTCATTTGCGGCACAAGGTGGATATGATGTGCTGGAATTAAGTTATTCTCCGATCACGGGGGGAGAAGGAAATATCGAGTTCTTGGCTCACTTGAGGAAAGTACCCGAAAGCGGAACAATCAATTCAGCTATTAATATGGCAGAAGTGGTTTCAAATGCACACGAACAGTTTGACCATAAATAAATTGTAACTGTGAAAATCAAGTGAGAAGTATGCGGATTCTTCTTTATTATACCAAGGAAATAAGCTATCATTGATTAAGAAGAATATGCTAAGGAGCGAAGACGTAATGAGAAAAAAAGATCGGCATCGTTTGATTACTCGATTGTTGAGTGAGCAAGATATCCGAAAGCAGGAAGAATTTGTTGAAATCCTGAAAAGCAAAGGAATATCTGTTACTCAAGCTACGATTTCCAGAGATATAAAGGAACTGAAACTGATCAAGGTACCGGCTTCAGATGGCGGCTACCGTTATAGCATACCAGCTGAAACAAACGAAGATGTAAATACTAAATTGGAAAAACTATTAAAAGACGCTTTCGTGGCAGTTGACCAAATGGAAAAATTTGTTATTTTGAAAACATTGCCGGGAAATGCTTCGGCAGCAGCAAATTTGATTGATAAACGTTACAAGAAAGAATTATTTTCGATTATCAATGATGACGATAATGTTTTGATGATTACACGAACTGAAGACCAGGCAGTTTTATTGAAGAAAGACTTCCTGCATTACCTTTAAGTTGAGGAGCGAATGTGATGCTACAAGAAATCAGTATTACTAACTTTGCGATTATTCCGGAATTGCGGCTTTCTTTTCACGAAGGAATGACCGCGCTGACCGGAGAGACTGGTGCGGGTAAATCCATTATTATCGATGCTTTAGGTCTGTTAGCAGGAGGAAGAGGTTCAAGCGATTATATACGTCAAGGAGCAGAAAAATGTGTGCTTGAAGGGTTGTTTGAACTACCAAAACAAGAAGGATTCTCTGAACTGATGGTTGAATTAGGGATCGAAACAGATGAGGACAATCTGATTGTTCGACGGGATATGTCCTTAACTGGAAAAAATGTTTGTCGAGTGAATGGTCATATCATCACATTAGCTAATCTGAGAAGAATCGGCAGTTATTTAGTAGATATCCAAGGACAAAACGAACATCAGGAACTGCTCCAGCCTGAATCACATCTTGCTTTATTGGATCGTTTTGGAGATGTAGCTTTCCAACAGAAGAAAAAGAGTTATCAGCAAGAATATATCTCTTATCGTGAGCTGGAAAAAAGGGTACGAAAAGTGCAGCAAAATGAAAAATCCTATGTTCAGAGAATAGATATGCTCCATTTCCAGCAAGAAGAAATAGCTGCTGCTGATTTGCAAGTCGGAGAAGAAGAGAAATTAAAAGAAGAAAGAGAAAAACTTAGCAATTATCAAAAAATTGCTGATGGATTAGCTGCAGGTTACGGAGCACTGACGAATAATGAACAAAACAGTGTAGATGGTGTTGGCTTGGCCGTTTCAGAACTGCAAGGGATCGCCCATCTAGATGTGGAGTATGAAGCAATTTATGAAAATATCCAAAGTGCTTACTATTTGCTGCAAGATGCAATCGGCGATATGAGTCGTCAGATTGATTTATTGGAGTTAGATGAGAGTCGTTTAGAAGAAGTGACGCAACGTTTAGAATTAATCCGACAGTTGAAACGTAAATACGGCGAATCCATTGAGTCAATATTGGCTTACTATGACGAAATCACCGAAGAGCTAGCTTCTTCTGATTTTTCAGAAGGTCAATTGGACAAAATGAAAGAGGAACTAGAGCAAAAAGAGCTTCTACTTCAGCAACAAGCCGCAGATCTTCATGAAGCGCGTAAAAAAATCGCAAAAGAATTGGAAAAATCCATTCTGCATGAATTGAAAAGTCTGTATATGGAAAACACTGAGTTTGAGGTACGTTTCTTAAAAGAAGAAAATAGACAATTGAATCATGATGGATTTGACCAAATCGAATTTTACATTACGACCAATCCAGGAGAGCCACTGAAGCCTTTGGTGAAAGTCGCTTCTGGTGGCGAACTGTCTCGGATGTTGCTTGCTTTGAAAACTATTTTTTCTTCTGAGCAAGGTGTGACAAGTATTATTTTTGATGAAGTGGATACAGGTGTGAGCGGAAGAGTTGCACAAGCCATCGCAGATAAAATTTCTCAAATATCGAAATACTCTCAAGTTTTGTGCATCACTCATCTGCCTCAAGTTGCTGCAGTCGCCGACTATCAATATTATATTGTGAAAGCAGTGATTGATGGACGTACGCAAACTTCTGTTTCAGAGTTGAAAACAAAAGAAAGAGAAGAAGAAATTGCACGTATGCTGGCTGGAAGTGAGATTACAAAACTCACACTCGAACATGCAAAAGAACTATTGAAACTCGCAAAAAGGACCTGAGCCACCTCGCAGTGGTTCAGGTCCTTTTCAGCAGCTGATAGCTATATTTTATTTTTACATGACACTCATTACAGCAGTCAATACAACAGATCCAATCGTTAAAATCAGCATTGTCCAAATGACAAATTTTGTTACTTTAGCAAAAGTACTTGTTTGTTTTTTTTCACGCATTGTTTTCAACCTCGTCATTAATTAGTTGATTCAAGTGTACAATCTTTTTGCCATTTCCACAAGAGGGCTTTTTTATAAAAACTTCCCTTTTTTTAAATAATAGGTAGTTACGATACAAATAAATAATGTTAATAGAACTAGCCATATAAAGGCATCATCCCTTTCAGCAATAGGTAACTTAATGTTCATTCCATAGATACTGCCGACGATTGTCGGTATAGTTAAAATAATCGTTAAAGAAGTTAAAATTTTCATAATATTATTCAGATTATTCGATACGATTGCTGAAAAAGTCTGATTCATTTGTTCTACTAGTTTTAATTGAATGCGAGAAGTAGTCATTGCCTGCTCTGTTTCCACCAATACATCACGTAAATGATTTTTCAAAGCATGATTTTCTTGGAAAAGTTTATTTTGTGCTAGTTCTTTCAATGCATCTAAATTAGCAGAAGTCGCTTCTCTGAAATAAACGAGGCTTTTTTGGATATCCATGATTTGATAAAGTTGTTTGTTTTCAGTGGATACTTGAAGTTTGGCTTCCAAAGTATCGCATTGAGATTGAAGCGTAGCTAAATAACTGTTGTAAGAGAGTGTGACCTGCCAAATGAATTGAAAGAAGATATTGAGATTAGGCGAAATATCACTTTTTGGAAAGGTCTGGCTAAAGACTTTCTTTAAAAACAGTGGTTCATGATTCGTAATTGTGATAAGCTTCTTTTTGGGCGTCAAAATAATAGAGAGCGGGTATGTATCCACTTGAAAATAACCGCTAGGACTTGTTTTAGCAAAAGGATATTGTAACAATAATAACGCTGGCTTTGTCAACTTTGATTGATTGAATTCTTCTGTACGGGAATTTTCTGCATCGTCCAATATGGAAGTGATGTAATCTGACGGAATTTCAAATTGATGTGTCAGCTGATGAATCTCTTCTTGATTAGGACGTTCTACACAATACCAGATCGTTTGGTCAGTTTCCTTTCCGGTATTACGCAGTTTCTCATTATCTAATGTAAAATATTTGATCATGATTTTCCTCCTGTTGCCTGTTTCTTTTATTATAACGGATAGGGAATTGGAATACATGGAATGTGTTTGTAAGATATAGAATATAACTGCATAAATTTAAATAAAATGAAACAGTTGTGTAAAGTATATACAGTATACTTGAAGCAACGATAAAAAAGGAGTTTACGTTCATGGGCACATTCACACCACTTATCTTGTTTTGGTATATTTACCCGGTAATCGTTTTGTTTGGTTGCCAATTTCTTGTAAAATTATTTTCGTTAAATCGTCGTTTTAAAATAAAAGCCCCTGATTTGGCGATTCCTTTTTTGTGGGGCGGTATGCATGCATTGTCTAGAAATACAGGGACAATTTCTATCTTACCGTTTTTCTTTATTTCTGTTTTGCTAATGGGAATTTGTATTGCTGTTTTCCAAGCATATTATTATGAAGAAATTATTTATCCGCGTTATTTCAAGATGACTTGGCGTTTGGTTTTTCTGTTGACAATCGTCTTGTACGCTGTCTTGATCATTGTGAACATACTTTCTTACCTATGAAAAAAATAGAAAAGCTGTAAAAAGTCTTTTAAAAGGCTTTTTGCAGCTTGATTTTAAAAAAAATGTTTATGAATAAAAAAAGTTGTTCCCGGATTTCCCAGAAAAGGTGGTAGAAAGTGGGGGATTGTGGTAGACTAATTTTAGTTAGTGGAGGAATGGGGGGCTTTCAATGTTGATGGGTGAATTCCAACATAATATTGATGCAAAAGGACGTTTAATCGTGCCCTCAAAACTTCGTGAAGAACTTGGTGAAAAGTTTGTTCTGACACGCGGATTGGATGGCTGTCTTTTCGGCTATCCGATGAGCGAATGGGAAAATCTGGAAGCTAAACTGAACGAAATGCCGTTGGCTAAAAAAGACGCACGTACTTTTGTGCGATTCTTCTATTCGGCTGCCACTGAATGCGAACTTGATAAACAAGGACGAATCAATATACCCAGCACGTTAAGAAATTATGCAGCTTTGGCAAAAGGTTGCGTAGTCATCGGTGTATCTAACCGAATTGAAATTTGGGATGAGACACGATGGCAAGATTTTTCTGCAGCAGCAGAAGATAACTTTGACGAAATTGCTGAAAGTATGATTGATTTCGGACTATAAGAATAGGAAGAGGCTGACTAATGACTGAAACATTTCAACACTATACAGTCATGTTGAAAGAAACGGTAGATGGATTGAACATCAAACCGGATGGCGTTTATGTAGACTGTACACTCGGCGGTGCCGGACATAGTGAATATTTATTAAGCCAACTAAGTTCTAAAGGGCATCTGTATGCGTTTGACCAAGATCAAAAAGCAATCGATCACGCCAAGCTGCGTTTAGCTTCTTATGTCGAACAAGGTATGGTCACATTTATCAAAGCGAATTTCAGAGAATTAGAAGAACGCTTGAGTGAGCATGTAGATAAGGTAGACGGCATTTTGTATGATCTAGGGGTTTCCTCTCCTCAGCTAGATGAAGCAGAACGTGGATTTAGTTATCATCAAGATGCACCGTTGGATATGCGCATGGATCAGTCAGCTCCTTTATCCGCTTATCACGTAATTAATGAATATTCCTACCATGAATTAGTAAAGATTTTCTTCCGCTATGGCGAGGAGAAATTTTCCAAACAAATTGCTCGTGAAATCGAACGTGTACGAAAAACAAAACCAATCCAAACAACTGGTGAGCTTGTCGAAATCATTAAACAAGTCATCCCAGCTCCCGCAAGAAGAAAAGGCGGGCATCCTGCAAAAAGAATTTTTCAAGCTGTGCGGATTGCAGTAAATGACGAACTCGGTGCCGAAGAGGCCTCTTTAGAACAGGCAATCCGGTTATTGAAAGTCAATGGAAGAATCAGCGTAATCACATTCCATTCATTGGAAGACAGAATTGTCAAAAGTATGTTTAAAGAATATAGTACGGTACAAGATCTACCACCGGGACTTCCTGTCATACCTGACGAATTCCAACCAGAACTGAAAGTCATTACTCGTAAACCAATCCTTCCTTCAGAGGAAGAGCTAGCAGAAAACAATCGATCACGCAGTGCAAAGTTACGTATTGCAGAAAAAATAAGAATGAAAGAGGAGTAGAATGATGGCAGAATTAAAGAAAATGCAAGATTACGAATATGATTTACCTGAATTGGTGGATCAGCCGGAACAACAAATGCCTGATTCTTCTTCGAATCAAGAAATCATTCTTCCACAATCACCGGCAAAACGATTAAAGCAGATTTCTGCTTTGGAAAAAATTGCTGTGGCAAGCGTGGCGATTGCTATTGTTACTTTATGTGTTTTAACAGTTATGCTGCGCACAAATATCAGCGGAGCTGAAAAAGAAATCACGTCAATACAAACAGAAATCAATGATAAAAAGCAAGAAAAAACGAGTTTAGAACAAGAAAAAAACGAACTTTCTCGTACTGAACGGATTAAACAAATCGCAGAAGAAAAAGGATTGTCTATTAATGACGACAATTTAAGGAAAGTGAAGTAAATGAGTCTTAAAAATAAAATTCGGCGGTTTATGGAAAAGAAAAATCTAAATCCGATGAACAATCGCAAAAAAGTAGGTATCATTTTATTTGCTACGAGTATTGGATTGTTCTTTTTATTTGCCGTCCGTTTCTCGTATATCGTTATTGGAGGTCATGTTGCTGGTACCTCATTAGCTGAAAAAACAAAACAGTTGTACCAAGGAAGTGAAGTAGTAAAAGCAAAAAGAGGAACGATTTATGATCGTAACGGTGTGGCGCTCGCAGAAGATGCCTCCTCTTATTCAATTAAAGCGATACTCTCAAAAACATATACCTCTGGGGATAAAAAACTGTATGTTGAAGAAAAGAATTTTGATAAAATAGCAGAAATCCTGCATAAGAATCTTTCTATAGACAAAAAAGATGCACTGAATATTTTAGAAGACGGCGCAAAAAAAGAGCTGTATCAAGTTGAATTTGGTAGCTATGGGAAAAATATCTCCCAAGAAACCAAGCAAAACATCGAAGCGGACATGAAAAAAGAAGGTGTCGCTGGTCTTTACTTTGTCGACCATCAGGCTCGGATGTATCCAAATGGCGTCTTTTCTTCTCATTTTATTGGATACGCAGTTCCAGACAAAGATGAGAATGGCTTAGTTGGTAAACTAGGTTTGGAGTCTGCTTACAATGATATCTTGAGCGGTAAAGATGGTAAGATTATTTATCAAAAAGATAATTTTCAAAATCCTCTGCCAGGTACAGTGGCAGAAGAAGAAAAAGCTGTCGACGGACAAGATATCTACACGACTTTAGACAGCAGACTACAAAGTTATTTAGAAACACTGATGGATCAAGTAAATGAAGAATATCAGCCAGAAGAATTGACAGCAGTCTTGATGAAAGCAAAAACCGGAGAAATCTTGGCAATGGGACAACGACCTACTTTCAATCCTGAAACAATGGAAGGATTGACTGGAAAAGATGCTATCTGGCGTAATTTCTTGGTACAAGATAGTTATGAACCAGGATCAACCATGAAAGTTTTCACTACTGCAGCTGCTATCGAAGAAGGAGAATTCAACGAGAATGAAACCTTCCAATCTGGAAAAATCCAAGTAGAAGATGCTACGATCAATGACCATGACTTTGGTGAAAAAGGTGTGCTGACCATGCGTCAAGCTCTTTCATGGTCAAGTAACGTCGGGATGGTCATACTGGAACAGCGATTAGGCGGACGATGGTATAACTATTTACAAAAACTAGGATTTGGACAAAGTACTCATTCTGGATTAGATGATGAAGTAAACGGTGCTTTACCTACATCAAATATTGTCGACCGAGCAATGAGTGCTTATGGACAAGCGGTAGGTGTGACGAATTTCCAAATGATGAAAGCTTTCACTTCTATTGCGAATAACGGTACAATGATTCAACCTCGATATATCAGCAAAGTGGTGGATCCCCAAACTGGAGAAGAGCGAACAACTCAAACAGAAGTTCTAGGGCAACCTTTTTCAAAAGAAACAACAGAAAAAGTCCGTGAATATATGAGAGATGTTGTCGAAAGCGAAAACTACGGTAGTGCTTATGGTGTATATAGTGTACCTGGATACAATGTATCGGCAAAAACCGGAACAGCCCAAATCGCTTCTGATACAGGGGGATATCAAACAGGAGATACAGCCTACCTGTATTCGATTGTGGAGATGGTTCCTTCTGAAGATCCAGACTATGTCTTGTATCTAACAATGAAACACCCTAAGACATATGATCGAATGGCCTTGGCTAAAATCGCAAATCCATTGATGAAACGGGCAATGGATTTTAAAGAAACTGAAGAAGATTCAGATACAGAAACAAAAACAGAAAAAGTATCCGTAGCCGATTATCGTAATCTTGAAGCGGACGTTGCAGCAGCTGATGCTCAAAAAAGTGGACTGCAACCTGTAGTGATCGGTAATGGTAAAAAAGTACAAAAACAATCTACTGCCAACGGTGATCAGTTGATTTCTGGAGAAAAACTGATCCTATACACTGGTGGTGATAAGCTGATGCCTGACGTAACAGGATGGTCAAAAGCAGATATCATGAAGCTGGGGAAAATCCTCGGTATTGAAGTTAGTTTTGATGGAGATGGTTATTGTGTCAAACAAGAACTTGCTCCATATGAAAAAATCACTGAAGACAAACTTAGTTTTACTTTAGAAGAATAAGAAGAGAAATAGGAGAGAAAAGAGCATGGAATGGACACAAGCATTGATTCCCATTGTCAGCAGTTGTGCAATGACAATTGCCGCAATGCCGCTATTTATTGGTTACTTTCAAATGAAAAAGCAAGGTCAGGCGATTCGTGAGGAGGGACCAAAGTGGCACAATAGCAAAGCCGGAACTCCTACAATGGGCGGCTTAGTGTTTCTGATCGGCTCTATTTTGACAGGAATTTGGGTTGGAGCTTGGCAAAAACAGCTAACTCCTACTCTTTTCATCTTGCTTTTTGTATTAGCGTTATACGGAGTAATCGGCTTTCTTGATGATTTTATAAAAATATTCAAGAAAAGAAACATGGGACTGAACTCGAAGCAGAAATTGATTGGACAGATTCTAGGGGGAATCATCTTTTATCTTGTTTACCGTTCTGAAGGTTATCCAGGTGTATTGAATTTCTTCGGACTAGATCTACCTTTAGGAATCATTTATGGTATTTTCGCTCTCTTCTGGCTTGTTGGATTTTCAAATGCGGTAAACCTGACAGATGGCATCGATGGATTAGTTGCTGGCTTAGGAAGTATCTCTTTTGCAGCTTACGGTCTAATTGCTTGGCATCAGCATCAGTATGATGTATTAATCATTTGCTTAAGTGTTTTAGGAGGTTTACTGGGTTTCTTCGTCTACAACAGAAAACCTGCCAAGATTTTTATGGGAGATGTCGGTTCATTAGCGTTGGGCGGACTTTTAGCGGCAATTTCTATAATGCTAAACCAAGAATGGACATTGCTTTTGATTGGTTTGATCTATGTTATGGAAACAGCAAGTGTGATGCTTCAAGTTACTTCCTTTAAGCTTACAGGAAAACGAATTTTTAAAATGTCTCCAATTCATCATCACTTTGAAATGTGCGGATGGTCGGAGTGGAAGATTGATACAGTTTTTTGGTTGATCAGCATTGTGACTTCGTTGATCACATTATGGATCGTTTGGTAGGAGATGACGGGAAATGAAAAAAATATCAACATATGAAAATAAGAAAGTGCTTGTCTTAGGACTCGCAAAAAGCGGAGTAAGTGCGGCCAAATTATTACATGAATTGGGCGCACTTGTCACCGTTAATGATGGAAAACCTTTTGACGAAAATCCGGAAGCACAAGAGCTGCTTTCTTTAGGGATAAAAGTAATAACAGGTAGTCATCCAATCGAATTGTTGGATGAAGAATTTTCATTGATGGTCAAAAATCCAGGGATTCCCTACAGTCATCCTTTAGTAGCAAAAGCCCAAGAAATGGGTATTCCGGTAATTACGGAAGTTGAGCTAGCTTACGAAGTAGCGGAATGCCCAATTATTGGGATTACAGGAACGAACGGAAAAACAACGACAACAACGATGACAGGACTACTACTGAATGCAGGAGCAGATCAAGGAATTGCACGTTTAGCAGGAAATATTGGATATCCAGCAAGTGGTGTCGCGCAAGAAGCGAAACCAGAAGATAAAATCGTGATGGAGTTATCTAGTTTTCAACTCATGGGAATCACAGATTTCCGCCCTCATATAGCGGTGATTACCAATATCTATGAAGCACATATTGATTATCATGGTACAAGAAAAGAATATGTCAAAGCTAAATGGAACCTTCAAAAAAACATGACAGAAAAAGATTATCTGATCCTTAACTGGAATCAGTCAGAACTACAAGAATTAGCGCAAAGAACAAAAGCACGCGTACTGCCTTTCTCGACAAAAGAAGTGTTGGAAGACGGTGTGTATGCTGACGATTACTCAATATACTATAAAAAAGAAAAAATAATGGAAATATCTGAACTTGGCGTACCAGGTAAGCATAATGTAGAAAATGCACTAGCTGCTATTTCTGTAGCAAAATTGTATGGTATATCAAATGAAGCTATACGAGAAACGTTGAATTTATTCCATGGCGTACCACATCGTACGCAATATGTAGGAGAAATCCAAGGCAGAAAATTTTATAATGATTCAAAAGCAACCAATATTTTAGCGACTAAAATGGCTCTAAGTGGATTTGAAACGTCTAAGGTCGTGTTATTGGCTGGCGGATTAGACAGAGGAAATACATTTGATGAATTAATTCCTTCATTAAAAGGAATCAAAGCAATGGTCGTATTTGGTCAAACAAAAGAAAAGTTGATGGATGCTGGAAAAAAAGCAGGCATCGAGACAATAGTAACAGCCGATTCTGTAGAACAAGCAGTTCCTTTAGCATTAGAAAACAGTACAGATGGTGATGTAGTTTTATTATCACCAGCGAATGCCAGCTGGGATCAATACCCAAATTTTGAAACTAGAGGAAACAGATTCATGGAAGCTGTGAACCGATTAAAATAGAAAAAGTAGAAGCGAGCGATAAAAAATGAAAATTTTGGTTACAGGCGGAGGAACAGGGGGACATATTTATCCAGCTCTTGCCTTTGTCAATTATGTAAAGACTCAAGAACCGAATGCTGAATTCATGTATGTGGGAGCAAAACGAGGTCTAGAAAACAAAATCGTCCCTGATACAGGAATGCCTTTCCATACCTTGGAGATTCAAGGATTTAAACGAAAAATTTCCATGCATAACATCAAGACGGTCCGATTGTTTCTTAAGAGTATCCGTCAAGCAAAAAAAATCCTCAGTGATTTTCAACCAGATATCGTTATCGGTACTGGAGGATATGTTTCCGGAGCGGTAGTGTACGCTGCAGCCAAAATGGGTATTCCAACAATTATCCATGAACAAAACAGTGTACCAGGTGTTACTAATAAATTTTTAAGCCGATATGTGGATCGGATCGCTCTTTCATTTAAAGATGCGGCTTCCTTTTTTCCTGAAAAAAAAGCAGTTCTTGTAGGTAATCCTCGAGCACAAGAAGTAGCAGATACTAAAAAATCAGATATTTTGAAAACATTTGGTTTGGATCCAGAAAAGAAAACAGTCTTGATTTTTGGCGGTAGTCAAGGAGCACTTAAAATCAATCAAGCAGTATCAGTTTTTTTAAGTGAATATATTCCTTTTTCTTACCAAGTTTTGTATGCTTCAGGAGATAGATATTATGAAGAGATCCTAAATAAAATAAATCCTGAAATACAAAATATTAGTGTCCAGCCTTATATCAAAAATATGGCAGAGGTCATGGCTTCCAGTGATCTGCTGGTGGGGCGTGCTGGTGCAACTTCGATCGCAGAATTCACAGCTCTGGGGATACCGGCAGTGTTGGTTCCCAGCCCATATGTTACGAATGATCATCAGACTAAAAATGCAATGAGTCTTGTTCACGCAGGAGCAGCAAAAATGATTGCAGATAATGAACTAACAGGTGAATCACTAAGTCAGACAATCAACGAAATCATGGGTGATGAAGAATTGCAAAAGCAAATGTGCCGAGCTTCTAAAGAACAAGGAATCCCTGATGCTTCAAAACGTCTTTATGACTTAGTAAAACAAATAATCAAAAAATAAAGGCGGTGGTCTTAGTGAGTAAGAAAAAAGAACCAAAAAAATTGTCTCATCCGTCTTCTGATGAAAACAATTTGACTCCTTGGCAAAAGGCTAACCGAAAATATCTGGCAGAACAAGAGATGAAAAACCAAGAGCCAAAAAAAGAAGACATAACATTAGATACACCCCTTTCAGATTCTGAAGAAGAAAAAACGGTTCAAGAGGAACAGCAAGAAGAAAGCCAGTCCGAGAAAAAAATCGAATTTTTTGAAGAGATCAAGCAAAAGAAAAACGGTGGGCCATATAACGGTTCTTTTTTGAACCGGCTGCCCAATTTAAAAAGTCAACGGCACAAAGTACTATTTCGTCGGTTAGCTTTGATCATCACTGTATTGGGTATACCGCTGATTTTTTTGATCTATTATGTTTCTCCTTATAGCAAATTACAAGCAGTTGCAGTATCAGGCAATAAGACAGTCAACGGCCAAGAAATCATCTCTGATACAAAATTGTCATTAGGAGAAAATGTCTGGGGACAGTATTTTCATCGATCTACTTATATCGATCGCCTTAAAAAAGCACAGCCAAGAATCGAAACAGCAAATATACATTTCAAAGGGATGAATGAATTCGATTTGGATGTAACAGAATATAAAGAGATTGCTTTGATCGCAAAAAACAATCAATACTACCCAGTGATTGAAAATGGAACAGTATTAGATGAAAAAGTAGCAAATCCTACAAAAAATCTCCCTATCTTGGAAGAGTTCAAAGACTCTGCAAAAATCAAAGAATTAACAAAGCAATACAATCAGTTATCATCAGAATTACAAAAAGCAATTTCTGAAATCAAGTACACGCCAAGAGCAAGCAATAAAAATCTGATCCAATTGAATATGAATGACGGCAATCAAGTTATTGTAAATATCAATAATCTTGCGAACCAAATGAAATATTATTCGCAAGTAGCCAAAGATATGGATGAAAAAGGTGTGATCGACATGGAAGTTGGTATCTTCTCGCATCCTTACGGTAGCACTCAAGAAACGGAAGAATCGGGCCAATCGGAAGAAACAACTGAAAGTGAAGAAAATGCGGATCAAACAAACGAATCAAGTGAAGAGGCAGAAACGCAAGCAGCACAAACACCTGGATCGTCTAACACAAACGGATCATCTGATTCAAATGATTCAAGTGAAACAAGTCAAATAGAAGATAATCCAAGTACAACTCCGTCAAGTTTAAATGAAAATTGATAAAACAACTTTAAAAAGTAAGAATGTACTTTCTAAAAACCAGTAATTTATGGTAGAATTGGAAGCAGTGAATATATCTATTAATAAGTATATTTTAAAACGGACGCTAGTTGTTCGCTTGTATATGGAATAGTAAGTAGGAGGGAATCCCATTCATGGCAAAAACAGGAATGTATGTAGGCCTTGATATTGGAACGACATCTGTTAAAGTTGTCGTGGCTGAATATATCGACAGCCAAATGAATATTATTGGAGTAGGAAACGCAAAATCAGAAGGGATTAACCGAGGCATTATCGTTGATATCGATAAAACGGTCCAAGCGATACAACGAGCAGTACGACAAGCAGAAGAAAAAGCAGGTATCCAGATCAAAGGCGTAAGTGTCGGTTTGCCAGCAAACATGCTTGAAGTAGAAAATTGCCAGGGAATGATTGCAGTTAACGGAGATTCAAAGGAAATCACCGATGAAGATGTCAGAAATGTGGCTTCAGCTGCCCTTGTTCGTTCAATACCTCCTGAACGTCAAATCGTGTCAATATTGCCACAAGATTTTACTGTCGATGGGTTCAAGGGAATCAAAGATCCTCGTGGAATGATCGGCGTAAGATTAGAAATGTACGGTCTGTTGTTTACAGGACCTAAAACGATCATCCATAACATACGTAAATGCGTGGAAAATGCCGGATTAATCGTCAACGAAATGGTGATTACTCCTTTAGCGCTGACTGAATCAATTCTTTCTGACGGAGAAAAAGATTTTGGTACGATCGTCATTGATATGGGTGGCGGCCAAACAACAACGGCTGTTATGCATGATAAGCAATTGAAGTTTACCAATCTTGACCAAGAAGGTGGCGAATTTGTCACTAAAGATATCTCTATTGTATTAAATACGTCATTTAACAATGCAGAAGCGTTGAAAATAAACTACGGTGATGCATACCCAGAACGGACATCACCAGATGAAGAATTTCCAGTAGATGTGATTGGTCAGTCAGAACCAGTGAAAGTCGATGAACGCTACTTGTCAGAAATTATTTCAGCTCGAATGGAACAGATTTTCAACAAAGCAAAAGATGCATTGGACCAAATCGAAGCATTAGAGTTGCCAGGTGGCGTCGTATTGACAGGCGGAGCTGCTAGTCTTCCTGGTGTTGTGGACTTGGCACAAGAAATCTTCGGCGTAAATGTAAAATTGTATGTTCCAAATCACATGGGGCTGAGAAACCCGGTATTTACAAATGTAATAAGTATCGTGGATTATTCAGCAAACTTGAGTGAAGTGTATCAATTGGCAAAAATTGCTGTTACGGGTGAAACCTCAGCAGCTCGTCAAATGGTAGTTGAACAAGAAACAACAAACACATATGAGAGCTATGAAGCACCTGAAGAAACAATCTACGATGAGCCGGAACCAAAAGAGTCCGGAGAAAATGTAAAAAATAAAATCAAGGGTTTCTTTACAAATATTTTTGATTAATTCATCCTGGGAGGAATAAGATATGGAATTCTCAATTGATAATAATATCAATGACGGCGCAGTAATCAAAGTCATCGGAGTCGGTGGTGGCGGTGGAAATGCTGTAAACCGAATGATTGAAGAAAACGTTAAAGGTGTTGAATTCATTACAGCCAACACAGACGTGCAAGCATTAAAAAATTCAAAAGCTGAAACAGTTATCCAATTAGGCCCCAAATATACTCGTGGTTTAGGTGCTGGTTCTCAGCCAGAAGTTGGACAAAAAGCGGCAGAAGAAAGTGAACAATCCTTACGCGAAGCTTTAGACGGTGCAGATATGATTTTCATCACTGCAGGAATGGGTGGAGGAACCGGTACAGGTGCTGCACCAATCGTTGCAGGTATCGCGAAAGAATTGGGCGCATTGACTGTTGGTGTCGTGACACGTCCATTCACTTTTGAAGGACCGAAACGTGGCCGTTTTGCTGCAGAAGGTATCGCTCGTTTGAAAGAAAATGTGGATACATTATTAATTATCTCAAATAACCGTTTATTAGAAGTTGTAGATAAAAAGACACCGATGCTTGAAGCTTTCCGTGAAGCAGATAATGTTTTACGACAAGGTGTACAAGGTATCTCTGATTTGATCACAGCGCCAGGTTACGTTAACCTTGACTTTGCTGACGTGAAAACAGTGATGGAAAACCAAGGTACAGCATTGATGGGGATCGGTGTGGCTAGTGGAGAAGATCGCGTAGTAGAAGCAACGAAAAAAGCAATCTCCTCTCCATTGCTTGAAACATCTATTGATGGAGCTGAACAAGTACTTCTTAACATCACAGGCGGTTTGGATATGACATTGTTCGAAGCACAAGATGCTTCAGATATCGTAGCAAATGCAGCAACTGGCGATGTAAATATCATTCTAGGTACATCTATCAATGAAGAAATGGGCGATGAAATCCGTGTGACGGTCATCGCAACAGGTATCGATGAATCAAAAAAGGAACGCAAGTCTAGCCGACCAGCTAGACAAGCACAAATGCAATCACCTGCTCAAAAGACTGTATTAGATATGGATCAAGCTAAACCAACTTCTTCAGAAGAAGAAAACAGTTTTGGCGATTGGGATATCAGACGTGAACAAAATGTTCGTCCTAGAGTTGATGATTCCAATTTTGACAATATCGAAAAAAAAGAATTTGATACATTCAACCGCGAAGAAACAAAATCTCATGGCGATGATGAATTAAATACGCCACCGTTTTTCCGTCGTAAAAAATAAAGGAGAGGAAGAGCACATGATTGCTGACAACTTGCAGAAAATCAAGCAAGAAATTCAGGATTCGTGTGCTCTTGTTCATCGTGATCCGAAAGAAGTTACATTAGTAGCTGTAACAAAATCTGTTGAATCCGCTCAAGCTGAAGAATTGGTTAGAGCTGGCGTTATGAATTGTGCAGAAAACCGAGTAGATAAACTATTACAAAAGAAACAAGATTTATTTGATTTTCCTGAAATAAAGTGGCATTTAATTGGTAATTTACAGCGCAGAAAGGTAAAATTGATTGTAAATGAAATTGATTACTTTCATGCGTTGGACAGTTTAAGATTAGCAGAAGAAATCCAGAAGCGGTTAGAGAAAGAATTATCCTGTTTTATTGAAGTAAATGTTTCTGGTGAGGAATCAAAACATGGAATTTCACCAGATGAGCTTTTACCGTTTGTGGAATCTTTAGCTGCCTGCACAAAAATCAAGGTTGTTGGGTTAATGACTATGGCGCCTAAAGAAGCTTCTGATGAGCAAATCCATAAAGTGTTTGGTACGCTGAAAGAATTGCGTGATCTTGTTCAAGCAAAAGGTTATGCCCATGCACCATGTAGTGAATTAAGTATGGGGATGAGTCAAGACTTTCAAATTGCGATTGAAGAAGGTGCAACATTTATCCGTGTAGGAACAGCGCTATTCAAAGACGAATAAAGGAGGAACAAAAATGCCGCTTTTAAACAGAGGAGCAATTGCTAATTTTTTCGGATTAGCTGATGAGGAAGAGTACGAATACCAAGATTATCCTGAAACAACAAAAAAGGCTGTACAGCCAACTAAAAAAAATACAACACAGAATCAATCAACTCATTCTGTATCTGCTGCTAATACTCATGAAAAACAAAAAACGGCGACTTCACGTCCTGTAACGCATGAAAGTATTCAGCCGGCTGAAAAGAAAAAAGTAATTGAACTACATCAATCACCTACAAAAACTGTAGCGAAAGAAAGAACAGCTTCAAGAACCTCTACACAACCTAAAGCAAATCTTGCTGGAAAAATCACTGTAATGGAACCAAGAGCTTATTCTGAAGCTATGGCGATTGCTAAACGAATCATTGCTGGAGAAGCAACCTTAGTGAATTTTCATTTAGTAGAAGAAAAACAAGCGAGAAGAATCGTTGATTTTCTAACAGGAACAGTTTATGCACTAGATGGAGATATCAAACGTGTTGGAGATGAGATTTTTCTTTGTACACCGACTGGGATGGAGATTGACAGTTCAACCGCTCAATCTTTTGCAGATGCGAATTTGTTTGATCTGTAAGAGGAGGAACTACGATTTATACTATTGCACTATTACTTCATTTACTTCAACGGGCAGCCTATTTCTATAGCATTATCTTGATGGTATATGCATTGCTCTCTTGGTTTCCAGGCGGGTATCAATCAGGGCTAGGACGATTATTAGCTAAGATCTGCGAACCGTATATCAGTTTGTTCGATCGTCTGCCTTTGAGGATTGGACCCTTGGATTTCACAATTTTAGGGGCAATCCTGATCTTGAACTTAGCCGTACAAGGTTTAGCACAGATCGTTATATGGATAACTGTCCATTTAGTTTATTGATTGAAGCAACAAAATCTTTATTCTCAGAATAGATAGGAGGGGAAAATTTTGGATGCAAATGTATACCAGCACTTTCGGGCAGATGAACGTACATTTATCGATTCGGTAGGCGATTGGATTGAACAAGTTCAAGGACAATATGCACCCTATCTGACCGAATTTCTTGACCCAAGACAATCCTATATTTTAGAAACACTGATTCGACAAAGCAGTGATTTGCGTTTCATGTTTTATGGCGGATATGAACAGGCAGAAAGAAAAAGATGTTTGATTTTCCCCGATTATTACGAACCTGTAGAGGAAGATTTTGAAACAGCATTGTATGAAATCCATTATCCTAGCAAATTTGCCAGCCTAAGTCATGGGAAAATCCTTGGAACTTTAGTGGGAACGGGGATCAAACGCTCTTACTTTGGCGATATCATCTCGGACGGTGATCGCTGGCAAGTATTTATTGCAAATGAGGTGGATCATTTTGTTGCTGCACAAGTAACAAAGATTGGAAAGGTTGCTGTACGCTTGGAACCAATCAAATACACAGAAATGATTATGCCGAAAGATAGCTGGACACAAGAAAGAGGAACAGTTAGTTCCATGCGACTAGACAGTGTGATCTCTGAGATTTATAATATTTCCAGACAGCGGTCCAAGCAGCTGATCGAAGCTGGTAAAGTAAAAGTGAACTGGACAGAAAATACAAGACCTGATTTTGTACTTGAACTATTAGATATTATTTCAGTCAGAGGTTATGGCAGAGTCCAGATCCAAGAACTTGAGGGGAAGACGAAAAAAGAAAAGTACAGGGTACTGTTCGGTGTATTACGTAAATAAAATAAAAAGGTGGTTTACTCATGGCTTTAACTCCATTAGATATCCAAAATAAGACATTCCCGACAAAAATGCGGGGATATAATCAAGACGAAGTAGATGATTTCTTAGATTTAGTTGTTCGTGACTATGAGGAATTGACTCAAAGAAATCGAGAATTAGAAAAAGCAGTCAAACATTCTGAAGAAAAACTTGAGTACTTCAATGAATTAAAAGATGCTTTGAACCAATCAATCATCGTAGCTCAAGATACGGCTGATAAAGTAAAAACAAGTGCAAGCAAGGAATCCGAAGTGATCGTTACTTCTGCACAAAACAAAGCAGATGAGTTAGTTGCGAACGCTGAAAAACGTGCACATCAATTAACAACTGATGCAGAAGAAAAAGCAAGAAAAATCTTGACAGATGCAACAGAAAAAGCAAGACAGCTTGCGACAGAAACTGAAGATCTTAAGAAAAAAACACGAGTATTCCATCAACGTATCAGCTTGATGCTTGAGTCTCAATTAGAACAAGTGAAAAGTCCGGAATGGGATGAAATTTTACAACCATTCTCCAGCTACGTGACTGACAGCCATGAAGTGATCAAAGAAGTTTTAGCAAAACAGCTTGACAATGAAAATGATACTGATGTAAACTCAGACACAGGAGTCATAGAAGCACCTATGACGGCATTTGATACACAGGCTATTGATATCTCGATCGTGCCTGGTGAAAATGAAAACGAGTAGAACAGAAAAGCACTTTGTTATTCTTAAAGCGAGCCGATGAGAGTGGAAGTTCGGTAAGACACTGCATGGTGAAAGATCCTCTACTTGAGACCTGCTTTTCCGAAATTAGAGTAAGAAGCAGCGGCTGACCTCGTTATTGGTCACAGAGAGTTTGCACTAGATAGATGCAACTAAATTTGGGTGGTACCACGGCATGTTCGTCCCTTGCGGCTGAACATGCTTTTTTGTGTCCGGAAAACAAATAAAGGAGTGTATGGTTGAATGAAAATGAAAGAAACCTTGCAATTAGGAAAAACAAAATTCCCTATGCGTGGTAATTTGCCAAACCGAGAAGGCGAGTGGCAAAAAGAATGGGAAGAAAATCGAATCTACCAAAAAAGACAAGAGTTGAACGAAGGAAAACCTAGCTTTGTTCTTCATGATGGACCTCCATATGCCAATGGTAATATCCATTTAGGACATTCATTGAATAAAATCAGTAAAGACATTATCATTCGTTCAAAATCAATGTCTGGCTATCGTGCACCATATGTTCCAGGATGGGATACACATGGATTGCCGATTGAACAAGTATTGGCTAATAAAGGCGTGAAACGTAAAGAAATGTCCATGGCAGAATACTTGGAAAAATGTCGTGAATATGCACTTTCCCAAGTAGATAAGCAACGAGCAGATTTCAAACGCCTAGGAGTTGCAGGAGATTGGGAACATCCTTATGTTACATTAGATCCTTCTTATGAAGCTGCACAAGTACGCGTATTTGGTAAAATGGCTGAAAAAGGCTATATTTACAAAGGATTGAAACCAATTTACTGGTCTCCGTCAAGTGAGTCTTCTTTAGCGGAAGCTGAAATTGAATATAAAGATGTAAAATCTCCATCTATTTTTGTAGCTTTCAATGTCAAAGACGGCAAAGATATTCTTGATGAAGATACAGCTTTTGTCATTTGGACGACAACACCATGGACATTGCCAGCAAACCAAGGTATTGCTGTAAATCCAAAATTTACGTATGTATTGGTGGAAGCCGATGGCCGTAAGTTTGTCGTAGCGAAAGATTTGCTAGAAACAGTCCAATCAGAAATCGGTTGGGAAAATGTAACAGTTCTAAAAGAATTTGCTGGACAAGAAATGGAATATATGACTGCAAGTCATCCATTCTATGAACGTGAATCACTTGTGATTTTAGGCGATCATGTTACTTTAGACGCTGGTACTGGATTAGTCCATACTGCTCCAGGACATGGGGAAGATGACTATATCGCTGGTAGCAAATATAAACTATCTGTAGTGTCACCTGTAGACTCAAAAGGATTGTTTACAGAAGAAGCACCTGGATTTGAAGGAATCTTTTATGACAAAGCAAATCCTATGATCACTGATCTATTAAAAGAAAAAGGAGCTTTGCTGAAGCTAGATTTCTTTACTCATAGTTATCCTCACGATTGGCGGACGAAAAAGCCTGTGATCTATCGGGCAACTCCACAATGGTTTGCATCTATCGATAAATTCCGTCAGAATATTTTGGATGAAGTAGAAAAAGTAGAGTGGGTTATTCCATGGGGTAAAACACGTTTGTATAATATGATCCGTGACCGCGGCGATTGGGTAATTTCCCGTCAGCGTGCATGGGGAGTACCACTTCCGATTTTCTATGCTGAAAATGGAGAAGCAATCATCACACCAGAAACAATCGAACATGTGGCAAAATTATTTGCTGAACATGGATCAATTATCTGGTTTGAAAAAGAAGCGAAAGAACTTCTTCCTGAAGGATTTACCCACCCAGGTTCTCCTAATGGCGAATTTACAAAAGAAAAAGATATCATGGATGTCTGGTTTGATTCTGGTTCTTCTCATGAAGCTGTTTTACGTCAGCGACCAGAATTATCATTCCCAGCAGATATGTATTTAGAAGGATCAGACCAATATCGTGGCTGGTTCAACTCAAGTATCACGACTAGTGTGGCTATCAATGGTGTAGCACCATACAAATCAGTTATTTCTCAAGGATTTGCTTTAGATGGTGAAGGCCGTAAGATGAGTAAATCTTTAGGAAACATCATTGCACCAGAAAAAGTGATCAAACAATTTGGTGCAGATATCCTTCGCTTATGGGTATCTAGTGTAGATTATGAAGCAGATGTTCGTGTTTCTATGGATATCTTAAGTCAAGTGGCAGAAGTATATCGTAAAATCAGAAATACGATGCGTTTCTTATTAGCGAATACAGAAGATTTCGATCCTAAAAAAGATACTGTTTCGTACAATGATTTACGTTCTGTAGACAAATATATGACCGTTCGATTGAACCAAGTAATCAAAGAAATCCGAGAAGAAGGGTACGACAAATATAACTTCATGCATATTTACCGTACAGTTATGAACTTCTTGACGGTTGATCTATCGTCATTCTACCTGGATTTTGCTAAAGATGTAGTTTATATTGAAGCAGAAGATGATTATCAACGTCGTTGCATGCAAACTGTTTTCTATCAAACAGCTGTAGCTTTGACAAAATTATTGACTCCTATCATTCCGCATACAGCAGAAGAAATCTGGTCATTCCTGAAAGAAGAAGAGGAGTACGTTCAGTTAAGCGAGTTTCCTGGTTATGAAGAGTTTGCAAACCAAGAAGAATTGATGGATACCTGGACTGCTTTCATGGACTTCCGTGATAATGTCTTAAAAGCATTGGAAGAAGCAAGAAACAGCAAATTGATTGGTAAATCTTTGGAAGCAAAACTAACTGTTTATCCAAAACAACAAGTTCGTGAAATGTTAAAAGCTTTGGATGCAGATATTGCACAATTATTGATCGTTTCACCAGACTACTTTGAAGTTATGGCAGCAGATGAACAAGTGCCAGATAACGCTATGGTATTTGATGATGTTGCTATTACAGTGGAAAAAGCAGACGGGGAAACTTGCGATCGCTGTCGCCAAGTTCGTAAAGATGTAGGAGTAGATGAAAAACTTCCTCATCTATGCGGTCGTTGTGCAAAAATCGTTGAAGACTTCTATCCTGAAGCTGTAGCTGAAGGATTCGAAGAAAAGTAAAAGGGAAAAGGGGGTGTGACATGTTCTTTGTCACACCCCCTTTTGTTATCAATCGTTTAATTTTCCACGTTCACGATACCAGTTATCTGGTTGCCAGATCCATTCGAATCCGTCTTTTTCAAGTAGTTCGAAAGCTGCTTTAGGTCCCATTGATCCAGCTTTGTAGTTGGGAAAATCCGGTTGTGTTTGGTCCCAAGCTTTTCGAATGACATCCACGATATGCCAAGATTGAGCGACTTCTTCCCAGTGAGAGAAGTTCGTTCCATCACCATTCAACGCATCTAATAGTAATTTTTCGTAAGCTTCTGGGCTATTTTCAACCATTTCTGCACTATTTCTAAATTCCAATTTAATTGGTTCCGTTTCAAATCCTTGCCCTACTTCTTTCCCATTCAAGGATAAAGAAAATCCTTCAGTTGGCTGAATATAGATCGTTAGAACATTAGGTGGAAGTGTCGTATCGTCACATGGTTCATCGACAGATGTTTTGAATACATTAACAGGAACTTGTTTGAATACGATGTTGATCCGAGTCCCTTTTTCAGTCAAACGTTTGCCTGTACGTACATAGAAAGGAACACCTGACCAACGGAAGTTATCGATAGTGAATTTGCCTGCGACGAATGTTTCAGTCTCTGATTGAGCATCCACTTTGTCTTCTTCGCGATAGCCCTTGAATTGTACACCATCCAATTCACCTTGAGCATATTGCCCGCGAACGAAGTTTTCTAACACTTCTTCTTCGTTATAAATGCGGATAGCTTTCAATGCTTTGATCTTTTCTGTACGGATTTCTTTTTCGGAAAATGCTACTGGCGGTTCCATTGCAAGTAATGCTACAACCTGTAAAATATGATTTTGCACCATGTCTTTAAGTGCGCCACTATGATCGTAGTAGCCCCCGCGATCTTCTACACCGAGGTTTTCGCCAAAAGTAATTTGGATATTGTCGATATAGCGATTGTTCCATTGAGCCTCAAAAATATTATTGGCAAAACGGATAGCTGAGATGTTTTGGATCATTTCTTTTCCTAAATAATGATCAATCCTAAAAATATCTTGTTCTGGGAATACTTCTCTGATTTGCTGGTTCAATTCAAAAGCAGACTGGTAATCAGAACCGAACGGTTTTTCTATGATCAAACGATTGAAGCCATTTTTTGTCATAATATTTTGTGATTTCAAATGAGAAACGATCGTTCCAAAAAATTGAGGTGCCATAGCCAAATAATAGACACGATTACCGTTTAATTGATAGTGTCCATCTAATCGGTCAGACAATTCTTTTAATGTCTGATAATGCGTTGAATCATTTACATCATGGGATTGATAGTAAAAATGGCTTGCAAAGGTAGTTGCTTCTTCATCTGAAGGATTCAATGCACGGATTGTTTCTTTGACAACTTCACGGTAGTGCTCATCGCTCCAGGGACGGCGAGCGGTTCCGATTACAGCAAAATGCTCGCCTAAATTTCCTTTTCTGTAAAGGCGGAACAAAGACGGGTACAATTTACGCTGGGCTAGGTCACCTGTACCGCCGAATATCGTAAACAATACATTTTTTTCATTAGACATGTGGATACACTCCTTTATATTTTATCGACAAAAATCGTGCTGGCCGCCTTGAAGCTGACGGGGATTTTCTTTCTATCATTTTGGATAGTGATCGGTCCTTCATAAGCTGCGATGTCAACGATCTCATATTCTTCGTTGATATTCAGGTCAATAGTGACTAAGTAATCCAACAATTCTTTTTCATCAAGCACTCGTGCGATACGCACTTTTGTACCGACAGGATAGGACTCCAATGTTTGTCGGCGTTCTTCATGGACAACTTCCTCTTTTTTAGGAATCGATCCTCCATGAGGACAATGTTCAGGATGATTCAAATAGTTTTCTAAATGATCTGCAAGATGTTCCGAAGTCACATGTTCCAATACTTCAGCATCATCATGGACTTCATTCCAGCTATAGTCTAAATGTTCAACTAAAAAAACTTCCCATAAGCGATGTTTGCGAATCAGACTGCTAGCTTTTTGCAGTCCGCTTGCAGTCAATTGTACACCTTGATAAGGGGAATGTTCTACAAGCTCTTCTTTCACAAGTTTAGAAATCATTTCACTGACAGATGCAGCTGAGACATCTAGACTAGATACGATTTGTTTATTGTTGACTTTCGTTGTATCTCCACCTAGTTCTAAAATGATTTTCAAATAATCTTCTCGATTTGGTGTCATATTCGATCATCCTTTCATGGTAAAAAACCATCATTAGTAAGTGTAACAAAAAAAACGTTAATTGACTATTTTTCTAAATAAAAAACAAAGGATTTTTAGACGTTTTTACAACAAAAAACGAAAGATGATAGAGAGGACTCATTCTTTCGTTTATAAAGGATATATATACATTGGGAGGGATCTATTTTTCAGATAACAACTTATATGAAGTGTCTGCAGATTCGTCATAAAGAGTTTGTTCGGGATAAGAAAAGATAAGATAAAAACCATACTGATCACGTACGACTAAACGATATTCATCTATTTCTACCACAGATGTGCCAAGAGACTGACCGTTGATCAAAAACGTGTAATCAGATGTAATCTGTAATTGTTGTTTTTGCTGGCTATCACTAAAGAACCATGTACCTTGATACTTTGAGAGTCCTTCTGACTTTTCCGCTTGTTTTTTCTTTTTCAAGTAAATAAAACTTCAGAGAACGGTAATGAGTGAACCAAGAAAATAGATCATTTTTTTTATCACCAAATCACTCCTTTATGAGAAAATAATCGCATAGACATATTCTTTCTTCTTTATTTCATTGTACCGAATAAAAGCTAAAATTTCTCTAAGACTTTCGACTGGTTTTTTTACTGTTTTTCTACAAATTATGATAGGATACATAGTAGGAAGAAAGGTGACATAATTTGAAGTATCAGCAAGTGGAAATAGCTTTTTTTATTGACCGCCCGAATCGGTTTATAGCACATTGTATGAAAAAAGACGGAGAAATAATTATTGCGCATGTCAAAAATACAGGTAGAGGAAAAGAGGTCCTGATACCAGGCGCTGAAGTGGCTATTGTATTTGCTCCTGGACCTAAACGGAAAACCGCCTATGATCTGATTGCTGTAAAAAAGAAGGGTGACTGGTTTAATATCGATAGTCAATTGCCTAATCGGCTGGCAATTGATGGTATTTTAGACGGCACGATCCTTTTACCAGGATTAACTGGTCCATTTACGGTATACAAGCGTGAAGTAACTTATCTTCACTCCAAATTTGATATTTATTTAGAGACGGTGGTCGGACAAAAAGCATTTGTTGAAGTCAAAGGTATGACACTTGAAAATAAAGCGATTGGTGCTTTTCCTGATGCGCCCACACTCAGAGGATTGAAACATATAGGAGAATTAACGTATGCCGCACAAGATGGTTATGCCGCTTATGTCTTGTTTATTGCTCAATTCGAACATCTTCATCTGGCAACGATCCATGAAGAAATGCAACCAGCACTAGCTGATATGGTTCGACATGCGCAGCAAAGCGGAGTTCAAATCCTCGCCTATAATTGTCAAGTATCGGCAGATGAGGTAACTGTCAAGCAGGCCATTCCATTTGATGTAGATATCCCTTTTGAAGATCCTATACAATAGAAAGAAGGTAAAATAATGATCAACTTAGGTATTATCGGAACAAATTGGATTACTCATCAATTTGTCCAAGCAGCTTTAAGCACAAAAAAATATGAATTGACAGCGGTATATTCTAGACATTTGGAAAAAGCACAGGAATTTGGTTCTCATTATGAAGGGAATATCGAATTCGCAACAGATTTGAAGACTTTTTTCAATATTACTCATATGGACACCATTTATATTGCTTCTCCGAATAGTCTTCACTTTAGTCAAGCTAAGCAAGCAATTTTGGCAGGAAAAAATGTGATAGTTGAAAAGCCAGCTTTTTCGACGCCAAAAGAAATGGATGAAATCATCCATTTGGCAAATGAACACAATGTGTATTTTTTTGAAGCAGCAAGAAATATCCATGAATCAGGTTTTAAAAAGATTGCCGATTACTTACCATTAAAAGACGAGATAATCGGTGCAAATTTCAGCTATATGAAATATTCTTCGCGCTATGACCAGGTATTAGATGGAGAAGAACCGAATATCTTCTCGACTCATTTCTCAGGTGGTGCATTGATGGATTTAGGTGTTTACCTTGTATATGCAGCTGTTGCTTGGTTTGGAATGCCAAAAGAAGTCCATTATTTCCCAAGAAAGATTTCTACTGGTGTAGATGGTCTTGGATGGGGGATCTTACGTTATGAGAATTTTTATGTATCGATCCAGCCAGGTAAAATCGGTGATTCTTATTTACCGTCAGAGATTTATTTTGACTCAGGAACGCTAGTGATGAATGGAGTCAATGCAATTGAACAAGCACAATTTCATGATCGCGCGCATAAAGAAATCATTGATTTGGCGGTAACAGCTGCAGAAAATCCAATGGCAGATGAAGCAGAGGATTTTGCCAATGTCATGGCTCATCCGAAAGATCCAGCTTGGGGATTGTTGTATGAAGAGTGGATCGAGCTAGCTAGAAATGTGAACCAAGTGATTTATGATTTAAGAAAAAATGGCGGCATCAAATTCGATGCAGATAATGAGGAAGATTTTTAATGAACGAATTTGTACAAGTATTTCCCGAAAATTGGCAGAAAAAATATGAGGATAAAGGGTTTATCTCACCTTCTCTTATTCAACGAGCAGTTTTTCAGCCACTAAGTAATAAACAAAGTATAGTAGCGGTTTCTCCTACAGGTTCAGGTAAAACACTGGCTTATCTTTGGCCTCTACTACTAAACGTGGAACCAGGTGAAGCAAGTGCGTTGGTCATTTTTGCTTCTTCTCAAGAACTAGCTATTCAAGTAGCAGATGTTGCACGTGAATGGGGAAAAGACAAAGAGTTGAAAGTCCAATCTTTGGTGGGCGGAGCCAACGTCAAACGTCAGATTGAGGGTTTGAAGAAAAAACCAGAAATCTTGATTGGTACACCAGGAAGAATATTGGAATTGATGAAAGCAAAAAAAATAAAAGCACATCAAGTGAAAACAATGGTATTTGATGAAGCAGACCAGCTATTTGACGCTGGGAACAGCCAAATCATTGATCAAATTCTTCATCAAGCTCCAACAGAGTATCAGCTAGCCTTTTTTTCAGCGACAGCAGATCGTTCCCTTGAAAGCATTGAAAAAATCACTGGGAAAACGTTTGAGACAATTGACGTGACAGCAGAGGACGATTCTCGAAAAGGACTGAGACATTACTTTTTACGTGTACCGATACGAAAGAAAGATGACTATTTGAGACGTCTCACGCATATAGAAGATTTTCATGGTCTGATTTTCTTTAATCAACTGACTGAATTAGGCGTGATGGAAGAAAAATTGCTGTATAGAGGTGTACCGGTAGGAAGTCTGGCCTCTGATCAGAACAAGCTACTCCGAAAAGCAGCGCTAGAACAATTCAAAAAGAAAATGGTCAGAGCACTTTTGACCACAGATGTGGCGGCTAGAGGTTTAGATATTACAGGTCTTCCTTATGTAGTGAATGCAGAAGTTCCGTTAAGTGAAGAAGCTTATTTGCATCGTTCGGGAAGAACTGGTCGAATGGGTAATGAAGGAATAGTAATTACACTCGTACAAGATAATAATCTAAGAGATTTAAAACGGCTTTTACGTCCATCAAATATAACACTTGAAGAGATTTTTTTATACGGAGGTAAGCTGCAAACTGAGCAGCCAACCAAAGAAGATGCAGCTCCTGCAGTAAATAAAAAGTATGCGAAAACTTTTTCTGGAAAGGAGCAGAACCCAGAATATAACAAAGAAAAAATAAGAAAAAAAGTTAAAAATAAATCAAAAAAAGAGAGAAATAAAGGAGCAAGGCGCAAATAAGCGCCTTTTTATGCTATGATTATGAAAACGGGAACAAAATTGGTTGCCAGAGGAGGGGTTATGTGAAAGAACGTCAAGAAGAGATCTTGCAGCTATTGACAGAAAACCAACAAGGATTGACAGCAAGTGATGTAGCTGAGCGCTTAACTATCGATCGAAGCAATGCAAGCCGATATTTAAGTGAACTATACAAGGCCCATCATATTGTAAAAACCGCTGGCCGACCAGTCGTTTACTCTTTGCCAACGGAAAAGTCAAAATCTGATGAAGTGCATGTCGACTCTTCTACGCAAGTGACTTTTGAAACACTCGTTGGAGAAAATGATTCTTTAAAAGTCAGCATACAGCAGGCAAAAGCTGCGATTCTTTATCCACCGCGGGGGTTGCATACGATTATTTTTGGAGAAACTGGTACAGGGAAGTCGATGTTTGCTGAATGTATGTATCATTTTGCAATCGATTCAGAGATGCTTTCTGCAGATGCGCCATTTGTTTCTTTCAATTGTGCGGATTATGCTCAAAATCCGCAACTGCTCTTTGGACACATCTTTGGGATCAAAAAAGGGGCTTACACAGGAGCAGCTCAAGATAGTCCCGGTCTAATAGCCAAAGCAGACGGCGGTATATTGTTTTTAGATGAGATCCACCGTTTACCGCCGGAAGGGCAGGAAATGCTGTTTACTTTCATTGATAAAGGTATTTACCGTCCGCTTGGAGAAAGTGCACAAGTACATGAAGCATCTGTTCAGATCATTGGGGCGACGACTGAATCTTCAGAAAGTTTCTTATCTACGTTCAATCGACGGATTCCTATGGCAATCACCTTGCCGAATCTTGCTTCACGTTCACTGGATGAGCGTTATGAAATCATCTCTCTTTTTATCAAACAAGAAGCGAATCGTTTGAATCAACGTATCGATATCGAAAAAGAAGCGATTCTTGCCTTCATGCTTTATGATGCGGAAGGAAATATCGGTCAAGTGAAACGAGACTTGAAACTAGTCTGTGCAAAATCTTTTTTACATTACCGTACTCATCATGAGAAAAAGCTAATCATTCGAAAAGAAGAACTTTCCCTTCAAGTACAAAAAGGATTACTGAAAATCAAGGAAATACCGGAACGTCTCGACCGATTCATGGACAGCAAAAGTCAGTATTTGACATTTGAACCAGGATTTGCTGATGTTGTCTGGTCACAAGATCCAGAACGAAACATGCAGGTCTATAACGATATTGAGGAAAAAGTCACTTCTCTTTCCGAAACCGGTGTGGAGAACATTGATCTAGAGACCCTCATTTCAAAAGATGTGGATGCTTATTTCCAGACATATGTCAAAGAATTGACTAAAAGTTCGATTCCCAAAGATCTTTTGCCAGATGAAATCTGGCGGTTAACCAATCAATTGTATGATGTGGCTGAAAAACGGTTAGACCGTATTTATAATGAAAAAGCTCGTTTTGCTTTTGCTTTGCATTTGCAAAGTACATTGGATCGTGTGAGAGAAGGTCATATGATCGTCCATCCAGATTTGAATAACGTACGAAAAAATTTTAAGAGGGAATTCCAGGTAGCAATCGATCTTTCAACGATCATTGAAGAAGAAGAACAAGTTGAGATTCCTTTTGATGAAATCGGCTTTATTAGTATGTTTCTTTCTATCAATCTAGGAGAAAGTGAGCCTGTTAAAGAAAACAAAGTAGATGTTCTCGTATTGATGCACGGCAGACAGACTGCTTCAAGCATGTTGGAGATGGCACAAGAACTATTAGGAACAAAAGTAGGGAAAGCTTTTAATATGCCACTGGTTATGGAAGTTCAAACAATGTATGAAGAAGTGTTACAATATGTCAAAAACTATCAAGAGCATTTGACGAATGGCCTACTCTTGTTAACAGATATGGGATCATTAAACACCTTCAGTGATTTGATTTATGAAGAGACTGGCATTCGGACGAAAGCTATCACGATGACAAGTACCATGATTGTGATAGAAGCGATACGGATGGCAAGTGTTGGAAGAAGCTTAGAAGATATTTATCAAAATATCCAGCTTTCCTTTGAATCGATCGTACGTGATCAGTTCAAAGCGGAAAAGTCTGAAACTTTACAGCGTAAAAAAGCCGTAATCGTGACATGCTTTACTGGTGAAGGAGTAGCTGCCAAATTATATCAGCGTATTATGCCAGTGATTAATCAAAATAAGGTAGAACTGATCCAGATGCAGTTTTTAGAACGTGAATCATTCAAAAAACACATCGATGCCTTATTGGAAGAATATGAGATCAAAGCAATTGCGGGAACAGTTGATGTTGATTATCAAAATATCCCATTTTTTTCAGCCTATGACGTTTTTGATGATGAAAAACTAAATATTTTAAAGCGTATAGCTGATGATGAGATCCCGACAGCTAAAATTGTCGATTCACTTGCTGGATCATTAAGCGATGTCTTTTCTATTGATGAACTGATCCGTTCATTGCAAAAGACAGTTCAGCAGATCCAGACCGATTTGTCGATTATCGTGGAACCTGGAGTAGATACTGGAATCGTTATCCATTTAGCCTTCATGTTAGACGGATTGATCAAACAAGAAAGCCATCGGCAATTTGAGAAACTGTCTATTTTCTCAAAAATTTATCGTTTGGAAATGGATATCGTTCGGGCAAACTTGATGGCACTAGAACGAAAATATCAGGTAAAAATTTCAGAAGATGATATCGCATTTCTTACACAAATGTTTCTTGAAAATAAAATAAAAAAATGAACACACTAATCATACTGTTTACACACTAAACATCTGTGTGCGCACTATAAAAAAGAGCTAAAAAGCATGAAAACGCTATTTCAGCTCTTTTTTTTATTGGCATGCTTCTTGCGTTATATAAAAGTGTAAAAAAATAAAAGGAGTGTTAAAAATGGCAAAAAAAACAATCATGTTAGTTTGTTCAGCAGGGATGAGTACGAGTTTATTGGTCACAAAAATGCAAAAAGCAGCAGAAGAAAAAGGGATGGAAGCCGATATTTTTGCGGTCTCTGCCTCAGATGCAGATAATAATTTAGAATCTAAGAATGTCGATGTATTATTATTAGGTCCTCAAGTACGTTTCATGAAAGCTCAATTTGAACAAAAACTTGCGCCTAAAGGTATTCCATTAGATGTCATCAATATGCAAGACTATGGCATGATGAACGGAGAAAAAGTTCTTGCACAAGCAGAAAATCTAATGAAATAAATCAAGTATGCAGTTGGGGGTATAACAACGTGGAAGATCAACAAAATCTAGAAGCCATCATGGGGTTAATCATGTTTGGCGGTAATGCAAAGAGCGATGCAATGGAAGCGATTGCGGCTGCTAAAATCGGTGATTTTGAGTTAGCGGATAGGAAAATCGCTGATGCAGAAGAATCACTTATACAAGCGCATCATGCACAAACAGACATGTTGACACAAGAAGCACAAGGAAATCATATGCAAGTGACATTATTGACTGTTCACAGTCAAGATCACTTAATGACATCTATTGCGTTTACTGATTTAGCAAAAGAAATCATCGAACTTTATCGTCGCGTATACAGCGAATAAATACAACTTCTTTTTTGAACGGAAGAAGAAAAATTTTTGAACGGATTTTTTATTTTGTTATAAGGAGAACTCTCTTTATATAAAAAACTTATAGGAGGAAGTAAAAAATGAACGGACTATCAAGTTGGATGGAGAAATACATCCTGCCGGTTGCCGCAAAAATCGGAGCGCAAAAACATTTAGTTGCTTTGCGTGATGCTTTTATCGGCACACTGCCCGCAACAATGGCGGGATCAGTCGCTGTAATGATCAATGCAATTATTCGTGATTTACCGCAACAGTTTAACAGTACCTATGCTGACAGTTTAGCAGCAGACAAAGGAATCTTTGCCGTATTGAATGTCATCATCGGAATCAATGGTTTTGTCTGGAACGGTACACTAGCAATCGCCGGATTGATCTTTGCCTTTTCTTGGGGGTATAATCTTGCCCGAGCTTATGGAGTAAATGATCTAGCTGGGGGGATCGTTGGTTTAGCTACCTTGATTCAAGGTATTTCCTTTGGTCCAGCATTATCAGCAGCATTAGATGTGAATGTTCCTTCAAATGTCGCAGATGCAATCAATAGTTCTGAGATTGGTGCAACGATTGCAGATGGCACACTGTCAGTTGGATTATGGGGTTGGCTAAAACTAGATCATTTGAATGGAAACGCTTATTTTACAGTTATGATCATGGGAGCTATTTCAGTCATTATTTTTTGTAAATTGATGCTTGCCAACATTACGATCAAAATGCCTGATTCAGTACCACCAGCAGTATCTAAAGCATTTGCAGCCATTTTACCAGCGACGATCGCTTTATACGTCATTGCTATTATCAATTATATCGTAGGTCGTGTAGCTGATGGGCAACTGATCATTGATTTGGTGCAAAAATATATTGCAGAACCATTCCTAGGATTATCTCAAGGGTTGGGAGCAGTATTGATCGTCACAGTATTTGTTCAAGTATTCTGGTTCTTTGGTATTCATGGACCAAATGTATTGGCACCAGTGCTAGAGGGAATCTGGGGACAAGCACAACTAATCAATATTGATATTTTCCAAAAAGGTTATAACGGAAAAACTGGTACACCAGCCGTGTTAGATGCAATCGAAGATGGAAAAGCTTATATGTGGGTCCGCGGATCGTTCGATGCTTTTGCATGGTTTGGCGGATCAGGCGGAACGATCGTCTTACTGATAGCTATCTTGATTTTCTCTAAACGTGCAGATTATCTAACAGTAGCTAAATTATCCATTGGGCCTGGTATCTTCAATATCAACGAACCAGTGATGTTTGGTCTGCCAATCGTATTGAATGCAATCATGTTTATCCCATTCTTGATTGCTCCAGTAGTAGCAACAGCAATTGGATGGACAGCTACTTATCTTGGCCTAGTCGCTCCGGTATCGCAGCAAGTCACATGGGTAGTACCGCCGTTCTTATTGTCATTCTTAGCAACAGGAGCGGATTGGCGGGCACCGATCGTAACATTAGTATGTATGGTCGTGACTTTCTTGATTTGGGCACCATTTGTCATCTCTGCAAACAAAATGGACCCTGCCGCAGGCGAACAACAATAAGATGAACGTGAGGAGCGGGACGCTTTAAGTTTCGTTCCTCATAATGAATTTTCGAGGAGGAACTGAAATGATTACAATTGCCAGTGCAATGCAACAAGATGAAATCAAAGAATTGTTAGAAGGATACAATGAAGAAGGAATGACTTTTACATTTAAAGAAAAACAAGGAATCAAGCTGTTCTTTGAAACAAGTGCAGAAGATCCGGAAGTTGCGGCTAAAAAAGCAAAGGAACTAATCAAAGCACAGCCTTGGGGAACAGTCCTTTATTTTCAATCAACAGCTGTTTAGAAAATGGTTTAAAAAGATAGGATGGTTGAGATGATAAAAAACGGTTTATTTTTATGTAGTATTGGTTCTTTGATCGTGTTGTATAGTTTGAATCCACATTCGCAAAGGTATGATTTGTATAGTATGGTCACAGGTCTTTTTCTAACAGGATTAGGAATCTATTTCTTCATGAAGGGGAAAAAAAGAGAAGAAGCAAAGGAGAAAAATAACTAATGGAAATCACGAAAAAATTAAATATTCCAGCATCGTTTTTTTACGATAAAGTTATGGACTCTGTCCTTTTCGATGTACGTAAAGCGACCGGCAAATCAGTAACTAGAAAACAGCTGAAAAATTTGGAGTACGTCAAACAATTCTCGCAAAATAACCGGGCTCGCATAAAAATCGAAGAAGTCATTGAAAACCAGTCTTATAAGTTTCGTACATCGACAACGAAGAATGAATTCGTCGTTCATTATCAAATCAAACCATTGGACGATTCGACCTGTGAGGTTCATTACACAGAAAAAATGGAGTCTTATGGCATGCTTCAAAAGTTGAATGATATGCTTTTAGGAACAATCTTGATGTATTTTAAACGGAGACGTTTCAAAAAAATGCTAGATATGATCGAAGCAACGTATTAAATCAATGAAACATGGTACTATTTAGTTATCGCCGATTGTAAAATTAAGCTAGACAACTAAAAAAGTCATTTGTGCTACACTCAAAATAGTTCCGACCAAAGAATTATAAGGAGTGAGTAC